>NZ_JBQEQE010000024.1:0-91060 GCF_052046095.1 Pseudomonas sp. 22072 | reverse complement strand
CCTGGCCTGACTGATCGTTCACACGCTCCGCGTGGGAATGCCGCCGGGGACGCTCCGCGTCCCGCCAGTCAGCATAAGGGGGACGCAGAGCGTCACAGGATGCATGCCCACGCGTGGGAACGATCAGTTATGCACGACCTACCATCAACGCAGGCAAGCCAGCTCCCACAGTTTGATCTTCGTTACTCCAGGCGTAACGGTTCGTCCTCCAGCTTGATTGATGCCTTAACGCTTCACTCCTAAGGTAAGCCCCACGACAGCAACCCCCCGTGGAGCGACCATGACAACAACCATCACCCCCGACTCGCGCTGGACGCGGCGGCGCGACGAGAAGCAGCGGCGGCTCGGGCTGGTCAAGAAATACGCAGACGGGGCGGTGTTGCCCAGTGACAAGATCGTCGAGGCCCTTGAAGCCTTGATCCTCCCCGGCGACCGCGTAGTGCTGGAGGGCAACAACCAGAAGCAGGCCGACTTCCTCTCGCGCTCCCTGGCCAAGGCCGACCCCGCCAAGCTCCACGATTTGCACATGATCATGCCCAGCGTGGGCCGTTCCGAGCATCTGGACCTGTTTGAAAAGGGCATTGCCCGCAAGCTGGATTTCTCTTTCGCTGGCACCCAATCCCTGCGCATCAGCCAGTTGCTGGAAGACGGCATGCTGGAGATCGGCGCGATTCATACCTACATCGAGCTCTATGCGCGGCTGGTGGTGGATCTGATCCCCAACGTGGTGCTCTCGGCCGGTTTCATGGCCGACCGTGCCGGTAACATTTACACCGGCGCCAGCACCGAAGACACCCCGGCGCTGATCGAACCCGCCGCCTTCAGCGATGGCATCGTCATCGTGCAGGTCAACCAGTTGGTGGATGACGTCACCGACTTGCCCCGCGTCGACATCCCTGCAAGCTGGGTCGATTTCGTGGTGGTGGCCGACAAGCCGTTCTACATCGAGCCGCTGTTCACCCGCGACCCGCGCCATATCAAGCCGGTGCATGTGCTGATGGCGATGATGGCGATCCGTGGCATCTACGAAAAACACAATGTGCAGTCGCTCAACCATGGCATCGGCTTCAACACTGCTGCCATCGAATTGATCCTGCCCACCTACGGCGAATCCCTGGGCCTCAAAGGCAAGATCTGCCGCAACTGGACCCTCAACCCGCACCCCACATTGATCCCGGCGATTGAAAGCGGTTGGGTAGAAAGCGTGCATTGCTTCGGCACCGAACTGGGCATGGAAAACTATATTGCCGCACGCCCGGATGTGTTCTTCACCGGCCGCGATGGCTCGATGCGCTCCAACCGCATGTTCTGCCAACTCGCCGGCCAATACGCCGTGGACCTGTTTATCGGCGCCACCCTGCAAGTGGATGGCGACGGGCATTCCAGCACCGTAACCCGTGGCCGCCTCGCCGGTTTCGGTGGCGCGCCGAACATGGGCCACGACCCACGCGGCCGCCGTCATGGCACACCGGCCTGGCTGGATATGCGCCACGACGATGCGCCTGAGGCCTTGCTTGAACGCGGCAAAAAACTCGTAGTGCAGATGGTCGAGACCTTCCAGGAAGGCGGTAAACCCACTTTCGTCGACACCCTGGACGCGGTGGAAGTGGCCCGCAAAAGCGGCATGCCCCTGGCGCCCATCATGATCTACGGCGACGACGTTACCCATTTGCTCACCGAAGAAGGCATCGCCTACCTGTACAAGGCACGCTCCCTGGAAGAACGTCAGGCGATGATCGCCGCCGTCGCCGGGGTGACCGCCATCGGTATGCGCCACAACCCCAAGGACACTGCGCGCATGCGCCGCGAAGGCTTGATTGCCTTGCCCGAAGACTTGGGGATTCGCCGCACCGACGCCACCCGCGAGTTGTTGGCCGCCAAGAGCGTGGCCGACCTGGTGGACTGGTCTGGTGGCCTCTACAACCCGCCCGCCAAATTCAGGAGCTGGTAAATGCGCGCGCTCAAACAGCATGAACTGAGCCTGGCCGATCGCCTGGCGGATATGGCCGTGGATGCGCTGATCGACGAAGCGGATTTGTCGCCTAAACCTGCCCTGGTAGACCGGCGCGGTAACGGCGCCCACAGCGATTTGCACCTGGGGCTGATGCACGCCTCGGCGCTGTCGCTGTGGCCGATGTTCAAGGAAATGGCCGAGGCCGCGCTCGACATCGGCGAAGTCGGCCTGACCCTGCGCGAAGCGCTCGGGCGTATTGGCCGGGAAGGCGAGCAGGCCATGCTCGCCACCACCCAGGGCGTGAACACCCATCGCGGTGCGATCTGGGCGCTGGGGTTGCTCACCGCTGCGGCGGCCCTGGAGCCCCGCACCATAACCCTGACCGCCGCCAAGCTGGCCCTGCTCAACGACCGCTTCGCCCCGCAGTCCATGAGCCATGGCGCCCAGGTTGCACAGCGCTACGGTGCACGCGGTGCCCGTGAAGAAGCCCAGCTCGGCTTCCCTTCGGTGACTCAACGCGGCCTGCCGCAACTGCACAAGAGCCGCCGCGAAAACGCCGGTGAGCAGAACGCCCGGCTGGATGCTTTGCTGGCGATCATGACGGACCTGGCAGACACCTGCGTGCTCTACCGCGCCGGTACCGAAGGCCTGGCTACCATGCAACAGGGCGCCCAGGCTGTGCTCGACGCCGGTGGCAGCGCAAACCTGGCCGGACGCCGCCAACTGCATGAACTGGACCTGCAACTGCTGGCCTTGAATGCCTCCCCCGGCGGCGCCGCCGACCTGTTGGCCGCCTGCCTGTTTATCGACCGCCTCGACGGAGCGTTGTGATGGAAACCTTATCCTTTGAATTCCCCGCCGGGCAGCCCCCCAAAGGCCGTGCGCTGGTGGGTTGCGTCGGCTCGGGCGACCTGGAAGTGCTGCTGGAGCCGGGCACGCCCGGCACCTTGACCATCCAGGTGCAAACCTCGGTCAATGGCGCGCAGCAACGCTGGCAGCACCTGTTCGAACGCATCTTCCAGGAGCAGACGCCACCGGCCCTGAACATTGATATCCACGACTTCGGTGCCACGCCCGGTGTGGTGCGCTTGCGATTGGAGCAAGGTTTCGAGGAGGTCGGCCATGACTGACTTACTCGCTAAACACAGCTTTGTCGAACTTGGCGCTCGACAGCGCGCCAAGGCGCTGTTGGATGCAGGCACCTTCCGCGAGTTGATCGACCCGTTCCAGCGGGTCATGTCGCCGTGGCTCAGCCGCCAAGGCGTGGTGCCCCAGGCCGATGATGGTGTGGTGATCGCCAAGGGCAGCATCGGCGCCAAGCCTGTGGTGATTGCCGCGATCGAAGGTAATTTCCAGGGCGGCAGCCTGGGTGAAGTTGGCGGTGCGAAAATCGCGGGCGCCTTGGAACTGGCCGCCGAAGACAACCGCAACGGCGTCCCCACCTGCGCGGTGCTACTGCTGGAAACGGGCGGCGTGCGCTTGCAGGAAGCCAACCTGGGCTTGGCTGCCATTGCCGACATTCACGCGGCGATTGTCGACCTGCGCCAGTACCAGCCAGTGATCGGCGTGGTGGCCGGCAGTGTCGGTTGCTTTGGGGGCATGTCCATCGCGGCTGGCTTGTGCAGCTACCTGGTGATGACTCGCGAAGCACGTCTGGGCTTGAATGGCCCGCAAGTGATCGAGCAGGAGGCTGGCCTGGAGGAATACGACTCCCGCGACCGCCCGTTTATCTGGAGCCTTACCGGTGGCGAGCAGCGCTTCAACAGTGGCTTGGCCGACCGTTATGTGGCCGACGATGTGGCGCAGATCCAGCAGACTGTCAGCGCACTGCTGCAGCAGGGCGTGCCCACACAACCGCGCAGCCGGCGCGCTGATTTTTACCTGGCGCGCCTGGCCGAACTGGACGCGAGCGCGCAAATCGAGCCGGCGACTGTTCGCGCGCTGTATCAGGGAGAACGCTCATGAGAGGCTTGCAGTGGTTCAACGCGTTGAGCGCCAACGCAACGCCGGTCGAAGGTTTGCCGGGCTCATTGAAAGTGGCGGATGGTGTGTTGGGTGAACAGGCGGTGCGCTACATCGCCGTGGTCCCCGACCCGCACAACCGCTTCCCCCGCGCCCGCAATGGCGAAGTCGGCCTACTGGAAGGCTGGGGCTTGGCCAAGGCGGTGGACGAAGCCATCGCCCGGGGTGACAAGCGCCCCATCATCGCTATCGTCGACGTACCCAGCCAAGCCTATGGTCGTCGCGAAGAAGCCCTTGGCATTCATCAGGCCTTGGCCGCCGCCGCTGACAGCTACGCTCGCGCTCGGCTCGCCGGCCACCCGGTGATCGCCCTGTTGGTGGGCAAGGCCATGTCGGGGGCGTTCCTCGCCCACGGCTACCAGGCCAATCGCCTGATCGCCCTGCGCGACCCTGGCGTGATGGTGCATGCCATGGGCAAGGCCTCGGCGGCACGGGTGACCTTGCGTAGCGTCGAAGAATTGGAAACCCTGGCCGCCAGCGTGCCGCCGATGGCCTATGACATCGACAGCTATGCCAGCCTGGGATTGCTGTGGGAGACGTTGTCAGTCACCCGGATTGAACAACCCACGACGGATGACGTGGCGCGAGTCAGCGATTGCCTGGTGCAGGCAGTCAAGGATATCGGCAGTACCGACTTGAGCTCACGCCTTGGCGCCACCAACCGAGCCGCCTCCAGCCGAGTGCGCCAGCTGTTGCGGGAGCAATGGTGAACGCCCACGACTTACTCTGGGGCATGACCCTGGCGCATCTGCCTGCCGATGCCCCGGCCTGGGTGCGGGACGCGATCCGTGCCGGGCATCCGGTAGTGGTGCGGCGTGCCATCGCCGAGCCGGGCCATGTGGCGGTCGGTGTGCGTGGGCGTTTGCGTGAGCAGCGTTTTGCCGCCCAGATGCCCGTGGCGGCGGTGCAACGGCGGGTGGCGCCGCAAGCTTTGCGAGCGGCGGTCTCACCACGGGATTTACCGGCGCTGCGGGCCCTCGATCAACTGCGGCCGGTGCTGGCGCCGCAAGATTGGGGCGTCAGCGGCAGTGCCGGGTTTGAATTGGCCAGTGGCATTGAAGCGCTGCATGCCAACAGTGACCTGGATTTGATCCTGTGCACGCCCAAGCCCCTGGATCGTAGCGAGGCGCGAGCGCTGTTGGCGATCCTGGACACCGCGCCCTGCGCCGTCGACCTGCAACTGCAAACCCCTTTCGGTGCCGTCGCGTTGCGCGAATGGGCCGGCCCCTCACGCCGTGTACTGCTCAAGACCGTCAGCGGTGCGCACCTTGTGCTCGACCCTTGGCAGGCCGTGGCATGAGTAGCCTTCTGGTGTTTCCGGGGCAGGGCGCCCAACGCAGCGGCATGCTCCAGGCGTTGCCGGCCGCCATTGTGCAAGAGGCCAGTGATGCCCTGGGTGAAGACGTTCGTCGGCTCGACTCGGCGCAGGCTCTGGAATCGACGCGGGCTGTGCAACTGTGCCTGGTGATCGCCGGCGTGGCCCATGCCCGGCGATTACAGTGCACGCCGGATTATGTGGCGGGCCTGTCCATCGGCGCCTACCCGGCTGCGGTGATCGCCGGGTCCCTGGGTTTTGCTGATGCGATAAAACTGGTCAGCCTGCGTGGCGAACTGATGCAGCAGGCTTATCCACAGGGCTATGGCATGACGGCGCTGATCGGCCCTGATCTTTCCAGCGTCGAGGCCTTGCTGGCGGATATCCACAGCCCGCAAACGCCGGTGTACCTGGCCAATATCAATGCCGACAACCAGACCGTCATCGCCGGCAGCAACGAGGCGATGAAGCGAGTTGCCGAACGCATCAAAGGCAACGGTTTCGCCAAGCGCCTGGCCGTCAGCGTGCCGTCTCACTGCCCGTTGCTGGAGCAACCCGCCCAGGCACTGTTCCAAGCCTTCGTCCCACTCAAGGCGCCGCGCATTACTTACCTGAGCAGCACCCGCGCGCGACCTATCCACAACCCCGAACAACTGCGTGACGACCTGGCCTTCAATATGTGCCGCGTCGTCGATTGGCGCGGCACGGTGCAAAGCGCTTACGAGCGCGGTGTGCGCCTGCAAATCGAGCTGCCTCCGGGCGCGGTGCTCACCGGTCTGTCACGCCGTGTTTTTGAACAAGGCACGGTGATCGCCTGCGAAGGCGCCCGCCTGGACACCTTGCAGGCCCTGCTGCAAGAGGAGGAGCGCCGCCACCGATAACGCAGTACCCAAGGCTTTCGAAGCACAAAAACAACAATTTCGAACGAGCACTTTGAGGACAACAACCATGATTATCTACGGTGTGGCTTTTTTGGCGTTCTGCACGCTGGCAGGGCTGTTTGTGGGTGAACTGCTGGGCAAGCTGTTGGGTATTCCGGCCAACGTCGGCGGGGTGGGTATTGCCATGCTGCTGTTGATCGGCCTGGGCAGCTACCTGAGCAAACGCGGCCTGTTTACCGGCAAATCAGAGCAAGGCGTGAGTTTCTGGGCTGCGATCTATATCCCGATTGTGGTGGCGATGGCTGCCCAGCAAAACGTGTATGGCGCCATCAGCGGTGGGCCTATGGCGATTCTGGCCGGGACCCTCGCCGTGGTGCTCGGCTTTGCCCTGGTGCCCGTGCTGGTGCGTATCGGTAACCGCGAGCCGGTTGCTCCTGTTCCCACCAAAGAAGCCGGGTGATCGCCATGTACGAATCGATGATGAAAGTGATCACCGGCTACGGCTTGATCAGTGGTTTCGCCGTGATCGGCCTGACCATGTGGGTGTCTTATTGGATCTCCGATACCTTCACCAAGGGCCGCCTGCATGGTTCGGCCATTGCCATTTTGCTGGGGTTGGCGCTGTCGTATGTGGGCGGTGCGTTTACGGGTGGTTCCAAGGGCGTGGTGGATATTCCACTGTTGTCGGGCATCGGCCTGCTGGGCGGTGCGATGCTGCGCGACTTTGCCATTGTCGCCACGGCCTTTGGCGTGAGTGTCGATGAGCTCAAACGCGCCGGCTTCGTGGGGGTGCTGGCGCTGTTTGTCGGCGTGGGCTCGTCGTTCGTTGCCGGGGTAGGGGTGGCGATGGCGTTCGGGTACACCGATGCGGTGAGCCTCACCACCATCGGCGCCGGGGCCGTGACCTATATCGTCGGCCCGGTGACCGGCGCGGCGATTGGGGCCAGCTCCGAGGTGATGGCGCTGTCCATTGCCGCGGGGTTGATCAAGGCCATTCTGGTGATGGTGATGACGCCGTTCGTGGCGCCGCTGATCGGGCTGAACAACCCACGCAGCGCGGTGATCTTCGGTGGCTTGATGGGCACCTCCAGCGGTGTGGCGGGCGGCCTGGCGGCGACTGATCCGAAGCTGGTGCCTTATGGGTGTTTGACGGCGGCGTTCTATACGGCGCTGGGGTGTTTGTTGGGGCCGTCGTTGTTGTTTTTGCTGATGCGTGGGTTGGTGGGCTGATAGGGGATGATCGTTCCCACGCTCCGCGTGGGAACGCCTCTTGTGACGCTCTGCGTCACGGTCAAAAAGCGAACGCGGAGCGTCCTAAGCTGCGCTCCCACGCAGAGCGTGGGAGCGATCGTCCTCAGCTTTGGCGATTGGCATACATCCGACACTCCGCCAACAACGCCAGCAGGTTTGGGTCACGCTCCTTGGCTTTCAGGAACACTACACCGATCTGCTGTTGCAGGCGGTACCTGGGCTGCAGCGGTATCAGCTTCACGCGGTTCTCATACACCGCTGCGATACGTCCTGGCAGCAACGCATAACCCACCCCTGAACTGACCATGCTCAGCAAGGTAAAGATATCGTTCACCTGCATCGCCACCTTCGGCTCGAACCCGGCCTGATGGAACACCCGGTTGCCGTCCTGATGCGTGGCGAAGCCCTGGGTGAGGGTGATGAAGGTGGCATCGCGCACGTCGGCCAGGTCGATTTCCTGATCGCGGTCCAGGGGCGAATCGGCCGGGGTGGCGAGGAAGATGTCATCGCTGAACAGCGCGATCTGCTCGCAGTCGGGGTCGTGGGCGTGTTCGTCGAGGGAGATGAGAATCGCGTCCACTTCCATGTTCTTGAGCTTATAGAGCAGGTCGAAGTTGGAGCCCAGGATCAGGTCGATATTCAGTTCGCTGCGCCGGATTTTCAGGCCCATGATCAACTGTGGCACGGTCTTGACCGTCAGCGAATACAGCGAGCCGAGCTTGAAACGTTCGGCCGAGAACCCAGCGGCTTCGCGGGTCAGGCGCACGCTGTCGACCACGTCGGCCACCAGTTTCTGCGCACGCTCTTCGAGCACGTAGGCGCTTTCCAGCGGAGTGAGGTTGCGCCCCTCGTGTTTGAACAGCGGGCAGCGCAGGGCACTTTCCAGGGAGTGAATGGCGCGGTGCACGCTGACATTGCTGGTTTGCAACTCGGCGGCCGCGCGGGCCAGGTTGCCGGTGCGCATGAACGCCAGGAAGATCTCCAGCTTCTTGAGGGTGAATTCTTCGTCGATCAGCATGGCCTTGGGCTCTTGTTCGATTGCACTCGATTGTGCCCGTAAACGCGGCTGTCGTCGCCGGAACGTCACGTGCCGCTTGCACTCTGATGCGCAAGGCTGGACGCTTGTCCGCCTGTTCTTGAGGGTTACGGGAGGTCAGTGACAGATGTACCACGGGGAACGATTCAACGCCTGGAGCCATTTGCTCGGTGCAGTCGCGGCGTGTATTGGCGCCGTATGGATGTTGGTAGTGGCAAGCCTGGACGGCAGTCCCTGGAAAATCGTCAGCGTGGCGATTTATGGCTTTACCCTGATGGTGCTTTACAGCGCGTCGACGGTGTACCACAGCGTGCGAGGCCGGCGAAAAGCGATCATGCAGAAGGTCGATCACTTTTCCATTTACCTGTTGATTGCCGGCAGCTACACGCCATTCTGCCTGGTGACCCTGCGCGGGCCGTGGGGCTGGACGTTGTTCGGGATTGTGTGGGGGCTGGCGGTGATTGGCATCCTGCAGGAGATCAAGCCGCGTTCGGAGGCGCGGATTCTGTCCATCGTGATCTACGCCGTGATGGGCTGGATCGTACTGGTAGCGGTCAAGCCGTTGATGGCGGCGTTGGGTACGGCAGGGTTTATCTGGTTGGCGTCCGGTGGGGTGCTGTACACCGTAGGCATTATCTTTTTTGCCCTGGAGGATCGCTTGCGCCATTCCCACGGCATCTGGCATTTGTTTGTGATTGGCGGCAGCCTGCTGCATTTCGTGGCGATCATGCATTACGTGCTCTGATTGTGGGAGGGGGCAAGCCCGGCTCCCACACTTAAAGGCGTTCCAGTAGCACCTGGGCGCGGCGACCAAAAATCTCTAGCAACTTGGCCAGCATATGCGGTGGAGGTTCGTTGGCACGGGTCAGCGCGTAGAGGGTGATCGGCAGCGGCGGGGTGAGCGTTCGGATATGGGTGGTGGCCGTTGAAGCACCCAATGCTGTGAACGGATCGATCACGGTCAGGCCCGCGCCGGATTCGACCATCGCGCGGGCCAGTGAATAGGTCTGCACCGAGATCGTCACGCGTGGTGGCGGGTCGACGCTTTCCAGATAACTCTCCAGCTTGGCGGCCAGCGGGTCAGCGCTGGAGAGGCCGATCAAGGGCGCGCCGGCCAGTTCGGCCAACGGCAGGGGCTGATGCCGTTCGGCATCGGGCCAATAGCCTTTGGACGCCAATGCCACCAACACCCCGTTGGCCAATACTTGAGTGGTAAGCCCCGGATGCCCGGAAAAGTTGAGCGTCAGCGCCAGGTCGATCTCGCGCATCAACAGCTTTTGCACCAGCTCGTGGCTATGGTCACTGGACAGTTCACAGGCAATGTCCGGGTAATCGCGCTTCCATTCCAGGACCGCCGGCGGTAGCAGCGCCAGCGCCAGCGCCGGGATTGCGCCGATGCGAATGCTTTGTCCCGGTTCGCGGCGCAAACTTTTCGCCAGGCGCCGCACGCCTTGCAGGCTTGCGCTGACTTTCTCGACTTCGCGTTCCAGCGCCAGGGCTTCCGGGGTGGGTTGCAATTTACCCCGTACCCGCAGGAATAACGCAAAGCCCAACTGCAGCTCGGCGTGCTGCAGCACTTTGGTCACCGCCGGTTGCGAGACGTGCAGCAACTGCGCGGCGGCACTGATGGAGCCGGTCTGACGGATGGCCTGGAAGATTTCGATATGACGCAAGCGCATGGCGAGTCCCATAACCTTTGTTTATAGGTGAGCCATCTTTATTCATTGTTGGTGACCTGTCACCTGGCTCTACGCTGAGCGCTCTTAATCAACGGTTGGGGGCTGGGATGGCCAGGCAGGTTTGCATCATCGGCGGTGGGGTTATCGGCTTGGCCAGCGCTTATGCGTTGGTGCGGGCTGGCCATGAGGTCACGCTGATCGATGCCCGTGGCACCTTGGGCAGCGAAACCAGTTTTGCCAACGGTGGGCAACTGTCCTATCGCTATGTTGCGCCACTGGCTGACGCGGGCGTGCCCTTGCAGGCAATCGGGTGGTTGTTGCATGGCGACTCGCCCTTGAAGTTGCGACCTCGCCTCGACCCACAGCAATGGCGTTGGATGGCGGCCTTTATCGGCGCTTGCCGGGGTTCGGTCAACAGGCGTAACGGTGCCCATCTTCTGCGCCTGGCTACCCTGAGCCAGAGCACGTTACAGCAGTGGCGCGAGGATGATCGCCTGGGCGGCTTCGACTGGCGGCGCAACGGCAAGCTGGTGATGTTTCGCAGTACCAGCACCTTCGAACATGCCCGCGCCAAGGTCACAAATTTCCTGCAGCAACAGGTGTTGTCGTCTGTTGAGTGCGCTCGCCTGGAGCCCGCACTGGCGGCCGGTGGCTTTGTCGGCGGCATCTACACGCCGAACGAGGAAGTGGGGGATTGTCACGCTTTTTGCCGGCAATTGGCGGCCCGGCTTGAGGCGTCGGGGCGCTGCAGGTTCTTGCTCGGGCGCAAGGTCACCGGGCTGCGCCATGCTGGCGGTGCGGTGCAGGCCATCGAACTGGGTGATGAGGTGATGCCAGTCGAGCAACTGGTCCTGGCGGCCGGTTATCGCAGCGCTGAGTTGGCACTGCCGGGGCTGTCACTGCCCTTATACCCGCTCAAGGGCTACAGCTTGAGCGCGCCGATTGGCCCGCAACACAAGGCGCCGAATGTGAGCATCACCGACTACGACCGCAAGATCGTCTACGCGCGCCTCGGCGAGCAACTACGGGTCGCGGCCATGGTGGATATTGTGGGATTCGATGCCGGCCTTGAGCCTTCGCGCCTGGCGTTGATAAAGCGCCAGGCAGTAGAGACATTTCCCCATGCAGCTGACTACGTACACGCGCTCGAATGGGCTGGCATGCGCCCGGCCACGCCAACGGGCGTGCCGCTGATTGGCGCCAGTCGCTATCGCAACCTGTGGCTGAACCTGGGCCACGGCGCGCTTGGCTTTACCCTGGCCTGCGGCAGCGGCCAATTGCTGGCCGAATTGATCGACCAGCGCACCCCTTCCATTGATATGCAGGGCCTGACGCCCCGCGCCGCTTGAGGATGCAGCCATGACCATTACCCGAATCAACAGCAACGAACGACTCAGCGGTGCCGTGACGTTCAAGGAACTGGTGTTCCTTTCGGGCCAGGTGCCCGGCGACGGCCTGGATGTGGCCACCCAGACCCGGGAAGTGCTGGCCAGGATTGATACGCTGTTGGCCGAGGCGGGCAGCGATAAGGACCACTTGCTCAACGCGACGATCTACCTGAAGGACATCGCTGCCGGTTTTACGCCGATGAATGAAGTCTGGTCCGCATGGCTCTCGCCAGGCATGGCGCCCACGCGCACTACCTTGCAAGCAGAGCTGGCGCGGCCGAGTGTGCTGGTGGAAATCAGCGTGATTGCAGTCCGTAAATAACCTCAAAGACCCACGGAGAATAACAATGAAAACAATCCTGTTGACCGGCTGCGCGCTGGGGCTTTTGTTGAGCGCACAGGCCCATGCAACCGAAGCGCCACTGGAGGGCACTTTGAGCAAGATCGCCAGCGCCAAGTCCATCACCCTTGGCTACCGCGATGCGTCGGTGCCGTTTTCCTATGTGGGGGATAACAGTGGTAAACCGATGGGCTACTCGGTGGACCTGGCAAACAGGATTGTCGAGCGTATTCAGCAGAAAACCGCAGTGGGCGACCTCAAGGTGAAGTACAACCTGGTGACGTCCCAAACCCGCATCCCGCTGGTGCAGAACGGCACTGTCGACCTGGAGTGCGGCTCCACCGGCGTGACGGCTGAGCGCCAGAAGCAGGTGGCATTCTCCTACGGGTTTATCTATGTAAAGGGCCAGTTGCTCACGGCCAAGGACAGTGGGATCAAAGGCTTTGCCGACCTTGCGGGCAAGAATGTGGTGACCACTGCCGGCACCACCAATGAGCGCTTTCTCAAAAGTTATAACGCTGAACACAAAGCCAATATGTTCGTGATCAGCGCCAAGGACCATGGCGAAGCGTTCAAGATGCTCGAGACTGGCCGGGCCGTAGCGTTCTATATGGACGACGCGTTGCTCTACGGCGAGCGCGCCAAGGCCAAGGACCCGCATCACTGGGTGGTCGTCGGCGAGGAGCAGTCGCGGGAGATCTACAGCTGCATGGTGCGCAAGGATGACCCGCAGTTTCTCGCGGTGGTCAACGAAACCCTGGGCGAGCTGTACCGCTCGGGAGAGATCAACGGGATTTACCAGCGCTGGTTCGAGCAGCCGATTCCGCCCAAGGGCTTGAACCTGGAGTTCCCGATGACCAGCGAGTTGAAAGCGATCATCGCCAAGCCGGTGAGTGACCCAGTGGAGTAAGCCTGGGGTAACCCGATAAAACTGTGGGAGCAGGCAAGCCAGCTCCTACAGTTGATTGGGTTTACAGGGTGAGGTTAGAAGTCGCCCCAGAGTTGTTGGGCGACGGAGAGTGCGACGACGGGCGCGGTCTCGGTACGCAACACCCGCGGGCCGAGGCGAGCGGCGTGGTAGCCGGCGCCCTGGGCGGTCTCGACTTCATTGTCGGTGAGCCCACCCTCGGGGCCGATCAAGAACGCCAGGCTCGATGGCTTGGCGTGGCTGATCATCGGTTCTGCCACCGGGTGCAGCACCAGCTTCAAATCCGCCTCGGTTTGCTTGAGCCAGTCTACCAGCAAGAGCGGGGGGTGAATCACCGGCACCGTCGAACGCCCACATTGCTCACACGCACTGATTGCCACCTGGCGCCAGTGCAGCAAGCGCTTGTCGGCGCGTTCGTCTTTGAGGCGCACTTCGCAGCGCTCGCTGAAGATCGGTGTGATGGCATTGACGCCCAGTTCAGTGGCCTTCTGGATCGCCCAATCCATGCGCTCGCCCCGGGACAGGCCCTGGCCGAGGTGAATATGCAGGGGCGATTCGGCCTGGCCGGCAAAGCTATCCGTGAGTTGCACGGTGACGCGTTTTTTACCGACTTCCAGCAAGGTGCCACGAAACTCCTGGCCGGAGCCGTCGAACAATTGCACGGCATCGCCTTCACTCATGCGCAGCACACGGCTGATGTAATGCGCCTGGGCTTCGGGCAGTTCGTGGTCACCGAGACTCAGCGGGGTGTCGGTGAAAAAGCGGGACAGTCTCATGTCTGTTCTCTGAAGAGGTTGTTTATGTAGGAGCGAGGGGGACGCCTAGTTCTTGCTCGCGAAAAATGTACATCCGACGCAGCGGTGCGCCTGGAATGCCTTCGCGAGCAAGCTCGCTCCTACAAGGATTTCGGCAATCAACCCGGATCACGGAAGCCCGGGTGAAAATCTTTGGGCACCGCCACACTGACCTTGCTGTTGGTGGCGATATCTATCCCCTCGCTGGCCACCTCGGCCAGAAAGTCGATCTGCTCCGGGGTAATCACATACGGCGGCAGGAAATACACCACGCTGCCCAGTGGCCGTAACAGCGCCCCGCGCTCCAGCGCGTGCTCGAAGACCTTCAGGCCACGGCGCTCCTGCCACGGGTAGGCGGCCTTGGTGGCTTTGTCCTGCACCATCTCGATGGCCAGCACCATGCCGGTCTGGCGCACTTCGGACACGTGAGGATGGTCGACCAAGTGCGCGGTGGCGGTCGCCATGCGCTGGGCCAGGGCCTTGTTGTTTTCGATGACGTTGTCTTCTTCAAAGATATCCAGCGTCGCCAACGCTGCCGCACAGGCCAGCGGGTTGCCTGTGTAGCTGTGGGAGTGCAGGAAGGCACGCAGGGTCGGGTAGTCGTCGTAGAAGGCGCTGTAGACCTCTTCGGTGGTGACCACGGCGGCCAGTGGCAGGTAACCGCCGGTGAGCGCCTTGGACAGGCACAGGAAGTCCGGGCGGATGCCGGCCTGTTCACAGGCGAACATGCTGCCGGTGCGGCCAAAGCCCACGGCGATCTCGTCGTGGATCAAGTGCACGCCATAGCGGTCGCAGGCTTCGCGCAGCAGCTTGAGGTACACGGGGTGGTACATGCGCATGCCACCGGCACCCTGGATCAGCGGCTCGACGATCACGGCAGCGACGGTGTCGTGATGCTCGGCCAGGGTCTGCTCCATCGCCAGGAACATGTTGCGCGAGTGTTCTTCCCAGTTCATGCCTTCGGGGCGCAGGTAGCAGTCCGGGCTCGGCACCTTGATAGTGTCGAGCAGCAACGCCTTGTAGGTCTCGGTAAACAGCGGCACGTCGCCCACCGACATCGCGGCGATGGTTTCGCCGTGGTAGCTGTTGGTGAGGGTGACGAAGCGCTTTTTGTTCGGCTGGCCGCGGTTGAGCCAGTAGTGGAAGCTCATCTTCAGCGCCACTTCGATGCAGGACGAACCGTTATCGGCGTAGAAGCAGCGGGTCAGCCCTTCGGGCGTCATCGCGACCAGGCGTTCGGACAGCTCGATCACCGGTTGATGGCTGAAACCGGCGAGGATCACGTGCTCCAGCTGATCGACCTGATCCTTGATACGCTGGTTGATCCGCGGGTTGGCGTGGCCGAATACGTTGACCCACCAGGAACTGACGGCATCGAGGTAGCGCTTGCCTTCGAAGTCTTCCAGCCATACGCCTTCACCGCGCTTGATGGGCACCAGGGGCAATTGCTGGTGGTCTTTCATCTGGGTGCAGGGATGCCACAGCACCGCGAGGTCGCGTTGCATCCACTGGTTATTCAAGCCCATCGGTGATCTCCTCGAAGCGGTCCTGCGGCGGGCGCAGGCGAAACAATCGCGCAAGCCTATGCAATGGTGGCTTGGGTCACAAGCCATTGTGGGGAAATTCGCGGTAAATGCAGGACGGTCTGTCACGTTTCCCAGGGATAGTCTTAATCCCTTGTTAATTTATGATGCCTAGCCTCGTTATCGTATTTTTCGATATTTCAAAGCAAAATTTTCCGCTTTAATTCGATAGGTAAAGCGCTAGTCTTGGGCACAGTTCTTACGGGATTAAGTACATGCAGCTACGTAATTCGCCGGCCCGCTATGGTTGGGTCAGCATGGTTCTGCACTGGGGCGTAGCCCTGGTGGTGTTCGGTTTATTTGCCCTGGGCTTGTGGATGGTCGGTCTCGATTACTACAGCGCCTGGCGCAAAGATGCGCCCGACTTACACAAGAGCATTGGCATCACGCTGTTCGCCATCATGCTGGTACGGATCGTCTGGCGCCTGGTCAGCCCGCCGCCTCCGCCGCTGGCCAGCTATAGCCGCATGACGCGGATCGGTGCCGCATTTGGGCACGCGTTTCTTTATGTCGGGCTGTTTGCCGTGATGATTGCCGGTTACCTGATTTCCACCGCAGACGGTGTCGGTATCCCGGTGTTTGGCCTGTTTGAAATTCCTGCCGTGGTTTCCGGTCTACCGGACCAGGCAGATACCGCCGGTTGGGTGCACCTGTACCTGGCATGGGTGTTGGTGGTCTTCGCTGGCTTGCACGGCGTGGCGGCACTGAAACACCATTTTATCGATCGTGATGCGACCCTTGCGCGAATGCTGGGACGCAAAGCCTGATGTTCAACCTCGACTCACAAGGAATAGAAAGCATGTTGAAAAAAACACTCGCTGCGCTGGCAATCGGTTCTGCCCTGCTGTCCGCAGGTTCGGCGATGGCCGCTGACTACGTGATCGACAAGGACGGCCAGCACGCCTTTGTCGATTTCAAAATCAGCCACCTGGGTTACAGCTACATCACCGGTACCTTCAAGGACCTGGATGGCAAGTTCAGCTTTGACGCCGCCAAGCCCGAAGACGCCAAGATTGAAGTCAACGTGCGTACTGCCAGCGTGTTCTCCAACCACGCCGAGCGCGACAAGCACGTCAACAGCAAGGACTTCCTGGAGTCGGGCAAATTCCCTGATGCCAAGTTCGTTTCCACCAGCGTCAAGCCAACTGGCAAAAATGCTGATGGCAAGCTGACTGCTGATGTGACCGGGGACCTGACCTTCCACGGCGTGACCAAGCCGATCCTGGTCAAAGCCACGTTCCTGGGCGAAGGCAAGGATCCATGGGGCGGCTACCGTGCCGGCTTCGAAGGCACCACCAACATCAGCCGCAAGGAATTCAACAAGGACGGCATGGACGTAGGTCCACAGTCTGACAACGTGCAGTTGTACATCACGTTTGAAGGTGTGAAAGCGAAGTAATGCTTCGTATGTAGGAGCGAGCTTGCTCGCGAAGGCCGCAAGGACACCGCGTTAAACCAGGATGCCCGCGTTATCGTTGACGACCTTCGCGAGCTAGCTCCTACAGGCAAAAAAAACCCGTATCTCACGATACGGGTTTTTTTTATGCTTCGCGGTTGCGAGTCAGCAGCGCTGGTTTCTCACCACGAGGGCGGCCTGGCAGTTGATCCAACTGCTCAGGTGTCGGGAAGCGATCCGCTTTCGACTCCTTGTGGATGATCTTCGGCGCCGGGCCACCCCGTGGGTTTTGTACTGCAGGCTCGGACGAGCGAGGCTGATCGTCACGGGCAGGGCGGCGGTTGTTGCTGCGTGAATCTTCGCGACGGGCCTGGCCGTCACGCGGTGCGCCATTGCGCGGGCCGCTGCGCTTGGCAGGCGGGGTACCGGTGGTGCCGCCGCTGCTGTTGCGCGGGGCGTTCTGGCGACCGCCCTGTGGCTGGCCGCTACGTGGAGCGCCTGCGCCCTGGGCAGGAGCCCCTGGACGACGGCCACGGCCCTGGGCCGGTTTGGCCTGGGGCACGTAGTCGACGCGGTTACCGAAGTTATCGATATCGTCGTCAAGGAACTCGTCCGGGGCGCGGTCGGCCGCGGCGCGTGGTGGCTGGCTCGGCTGGCGCTGTTCGCGGGCCGGGGTGCCTTCACGGGGCTTCTGCTCACGGGCCGGGCGTTCGCCACGGCTGCTGCTCGCGGTTTTTTCCTTGCCCTTGTCCTTGCCTTTGTCGCGACGACCACCGCCACCACCGCCGCCGTTCGGGCCATCGCCCTTCGGACCACGTGGGTTGCGCGGGTTGCGCACATCCGGACGCTCGCGCGCTTCTGGCTTCTCGGCCTCCACGGCGCTGGCATCGAAGCCCATCAGGTCGCCATCGGCGATTTTCTGCTTGGTCATGCGCTCGATGCTTTTCAGCAGTTTTTCTTCGTCCGGCGCGACCAGCGAAATGGCCTCGCCCGAACGACCGGCACGGCCCGTACGGCCGATACGGTGTACATAGTCTTCATCGACGTTTGGCAGCTCGAAGTTGACCACGTGTGGTAACTGGTCGATATCCAGGCCGCGTGCGGCGATATCGGTGGCCACCAGGATACGCACGCTGCCGGCCTTGAAGTCGGCCAGGGCTTTGGTGCGCGCGTTCTGGCTCTTGTTGCCGTGGATGGCGACGGCGGTGAGGCCGTGCTTGTCCAGGTACTCGGCCAGGCGGTTGGCGCCGTGCTTGGTACGGGTGAACACCAGCACCTGTTCCCACGCGCCGTGGGTGATCAGGTGCGCCAGCAGCGAGCGCTTGTGGCTGGCGGCCAGGCGGAACACGCGTTGCTCGATACGCTCGACCGTGGTGTTCGGCGGCGTGACTTCGATGCGCTCGGGGTTGTGCAGCAGCTTGCCGGCCAGGGCGGTGATGTCGTTGGAGAACGTTGCCGAGAACAGCAGGTTCTGACGTTTGGCCGGCAGGCGGGCGAGGACCTTTTTCACGTCATGGACAAAGCCCATGTCGAGCATGCGGTCGGCTTCGTCCAGCACGAGGATTTCCACGTGGGACAAATCGACGCTGCCTTGGCCGCACAGGTCGAGCAAACGACCCGGGCAGGCTACCAGCACGTCGACGCCACGGGACATGGCCTGAACCTGTGGGTTCATGCCGACACCGCCGAAGATGCAGGCGCTGACGAACTTCAAGTCGCGGGCATACAGCTTGAAGCTGTCGTGCACTTGAGCGGCGAGTTCGCGGGTTGGGGTCAGGACCAGTACACGCGGTTGGCGCGGGCCGTGACGTTGGGATTTGTCCGGGTGACCGTTGGGAAACAACCGCTCCAGGATCGGGAGGGCGAAACCGCCGGTTTTACCAGTACCTGTCTGAGCCGCGACCATCAGGTCGCGACCTTGCAACACGGCGGGAATGGCCCGCTGTTGCACCGGAGTAGGCTCGGTATAGCCCGCTGCCTCGATGGCGCGGACTAAAGCCTCGGAGAGACCGAGGGAAGCAAAGGACATGAGTAATCCTGTTTTAGTTAGGGCTTGGCCCAAAGGGATAATCTTGCCGGGCGTGAATGGCGCTTAGGGGAGCGCAACCCCGTCCGGTCCTGCTGCGTCTGGCGGGCACTCCACCGGCTCGCGCGGGCTGCAAAGCTGCGCAGTAGCTGGGTTGGGTGCCGTTTTCAAGACCCGAGCGGCCGGGCGTAAGCCTGGCGGAAAGGCCGCAGTATAACAGAGCAATCACTGCGCGCTGCTTTCCTGCTGCTCAACGGCGTGTTCGGGGGCTGGTATGGGTGCCGTTTGCTCGTGCATCCGGCCATATTTGGCGCTCAATGTGGCATAGGCGGGCTCTTGCTTGAAGCGCTTGAGCTCGGCGGCAAAGCGTTGCACCAGCAGGTCCATGCCTGCGCCACGGCGTACCGCAAGAAATTGCTGCTGGCGGCTGACCACCACCGATGCCTGGCTGACTTTACCTTCCAGGCCCAGGGCCTTGAGCACGTGGTGCCCCACGCGCCGGTCAGTCACCACCATATCGACGCGCCCCAGCATGAGTTTGCCAAAGTTGGCTTCATGGCTGGGGGCGGGTTCGCGCTGGAAGGTGTTGGACTTACTGAACGCGTCGCCATAAAGGTAGCCAGGGGAAACGCCAACGGTCAGGCCGCGCAGGTCGTCGAGCGTGGCGGCGGGGTGAGGGCGTTCGTTGGCATAGAACAAGACAAATTCGACTTCCGACAACGGCTCGCTGGGATAGAGCAGCAACGCGTCGCGCTCCTGGCTGTGAAAGATATCCAGCGCGCCGTCGGCGTGGCCCTGCTCGAGCATCGCCAAGCAGCGCTTCCAGGGCAGGAACTGCCATTGCACCTCCACCCCCAGGCGCTGGAACACGATCAGGGTGGTTTCATAATCCAGGCCGGCCATGGTGCCGTTGTCTTCGTAGACATAGGGCGCCCAGGGTTCGGTGACAATGCGCAGTTTCTCGCCATGAGCGGCCAGGCTCAGGCAAGAAAACAGCACAGCGGTCAACAGCTTGAAGAGGACGGGCATACCCTGAGGTTACGACGCTCCCCGAAGAAAGAGAAGCTCTGGCACGCGCATTGGCGGGCGGTCTTACTTCGCGGGAGCGTTCAGCAGGTGTTCGTGGATCGCGGCCCGGCGCTCACCCAGAATCAAACGCACCACGGGGTTGGCGAACCAGTGTTCCAACTGGTGGGCATCAATCGGGCGCTTCTGGCGTTCTTCCTGGTTTTGTCGGGCCTTGTCCCACCAAACCGGGCCGCACGCCTGGTCGAACTCGTTTTCGTGTTCGTAGCAGCCGTAGAGAATCTCGCGGATGAACTGTTGCTGATGCTTGGGCAGCAGCAGGGTGATCAGCTTGTACATCAAACGCTGCAAACGCGGCGGGCGCGGCAGGTGCGAGGAGACTTGGCGCGTATCGGCCAGGGCTTGCACACTGGTGGGCGCGCTGGCGTGCTTGGCGATCCACGCCTTGACCTTGGCCCGGAACAGCTGTTTGCGGCTCCAGTAGTGGTGGATCAGGTCCGGGCACTCGCGCACCTTGAGGGTACGGTAGGCGGCGATGGACAGGCAGAACTCTTCCAGGGTGTAGGCGCCCTGGGCGTGGGGGAACAGTTCATCCATCAACTCGATGGAGTGGTCGAGGATGTGCGCATCCTGTTGGGTCAGGCCCATGACGCCGGAGTTGAGGGTCATCATGTCATCGTCGGCCACGCCCATGTCCAGCAGGCGCTGGCGCAGGGCGGTGTAGAGGATGCTTTCGTGATTGTCGCCGTACTTGGTGTAGAAAGCGTTGCACAGCAGGGTGCCGGGCTGTACGCGTTCGAACAGGGCCATGGGCGAATGATGGAAGAAGGTGTCGGTGTCGATGAGCAATGCTACCGGGGATTCTTGCAGCACCTGGCGCAGCACCACGTGTTTGGTGCGAAAGTGATAGCCGTGGGGCTCGCTCCAGCGTTTGCGGGTGGCCTCGTCCAGCGGGCGGACGCGCACCGGCAGCAAGCGATAGGGTTCGGGGTTGTCGCTGAATACCTGAATGTCGATGTTCGCGTCCGGCGTGTCCTGCAGGAATGCCAGTGCGCTGGCGATGCTGAATACGGCTTCCTGATGGTAGGTGTCGGCGCCGAAGACCAGGTAGACCAGTTGCGGGCGGGACGTCGAGGGCACTGTATTCATGGACTGCGGGGTTCCGTGGGTAACGTAAAACGACAAAGGCCCTCGTCAGAACGAGGGCCTTGGTACAACCGGTCAAGCGTTAACGTGGCAGCTTGAGGTTGTTCCAGATGGCAAGGCTGGGTTCAGCCTGGTTCAGGGTATAGAAATGCAACCCTGGTGCACCACCTTGCAACAATTGCTCACACATCTCGGTGATGACCTGCTCGCCGAACGCCTGGATGCTTTTGACGTCATCGCCATAGGCTTCCAGTTGCTTGCGCACCCAGCGCGGGATCTCGGCACCGCAGGCGTCGGAGAAGCGCGCCAGCTTGCTGTAATTGGTGATCGGCATGATGCCCGGCACGATCGGGATGTTCACGCCCATCGCCCGTACACGCTCGACGAAGTAGAAGTAGCTGTCGGCGTTGAAGAAATACTGGGTGATCGCACTGTCGGCGCCGGCATTGGCCTTGCGCACGAAGTTCTGCAAATCGTCTTCGAAATTGCGCGCCTGGGGGTGCATCTCCGGGTAAGCGGCTACTTCGACATGGAAGTGATCGCCACTTTCTTCGCGGATGAAGCTCACCAGATCGTTGGCGTAGCGCAGCTCACCGCTGGCCATGCCCATACCCGATGGCAGGTCGCCACGCAGGGCAACGATGCGCTTGATGCCGGCGGCTTTGTATTGGGTCAGCAGGCTACGCAGGTCGGCCTTGCTGTCGCCCACGCAGGACAAATGCGGAGCGGCGGGAACTTTGACTTCACTTTCAAGCTGCAACACGGTGTTGATCGTGCGATCACGGGTCGAACCGCCAGCGCCGTAGGTGCAGGAGAAGAAGTCAGGGCTGAAGCTGGCCAACTGCTTGGCAGTTGCCATCAGTTTTTCATGCCCAGCATCGGTCTTGGTCGGGAAGAACTCGAAGCTGTAGCGACGGTCTTGGGACATGGTCATACCCTTGGAAACTCGAAAGCCTGGAAGGCATACACAATCGATGCGGGTGCCTGGCTTTCTGTGGGAGCTGGCTTGCCTGCGATAGCATCCGCTCGGTGTTACTGGAACACCGAGGCGTCTGCATCGCGGGCAAGCCCGGCTCCCACAGAAGAGCCGGCGCCAGCAAGGCCGATCAGTAGCGGTAAGCGTGCGGCTTGAACGGGCCTTCAACCGTCACGCCGATGTAGTCGGCCTGGGTCTTGGTCAGTTGAGTCACCACGCCGCCGAAGCCGCGGACCATTTCCAGGGCCACTTCTTCGTCGAGTTTCTTCGGCAGTACTTCCACAGTCAGGCGCTCGGCTTTCTGGGCTGGCGACAGGTCGGCGTACTTCTGTTCGAACAGGAAGATCTGCGCCAGCACCTGGTTGGCGAACGAGCCATCCATGATGCGGCTTGGGTGACCAGTGGCGTTGCCCAGGTTCACCAGGCGGCCTTCGGCCAGCAGGATCAGGTAGTCATCGTTCTGTGGGTCGAAATCACCAGCGCCGGTACGGTGAACCTTGTGTACCTGCGGCTTCACTTCTTCCCATGCCCAGTTCTTGCGCATGAAAGCGGTGTCGATCTCATTGTCGAAGTGACCGATGTTGCAGACAACGGCGCGCTTCTTCAGGGCCTTGAGCATGTTCGCATCGCACACATTCACGTTACCGGTGGTGGTGACGATCAGGTCGATCTTGCCCAGCAGGGCTTTGTCGATGCTGGCTTCGGTGCCGTCGTTCTGGCCGTTGATGAACGGCGAAACCACTTCGAAACCGTCCATGCAGGCTTGCATGGCGCAGATCGGGTCGACTTCGGAGACCTTGACGATCATGCCTTCCTGACGCAGGGACTGGGACGAGCCCTTGCCCACGTCACCGTAGCCGATCACCAGGGCTTGCTTGCCCGACAGCAGGTGGTCGGTGCCGCGCTTGATCGCATCGTTCAGGCTGTGACGGCAGCCGTACTTGTTGTCGTTCTTGCTCTTGGTCACCGAGTCGTTGACGTTGATGGCCGGGATTTTCAGCTCGCCCTTGGCCAGCATGTCCAGCAGGCGGTGTACGCCGGTGGTGGTCTCTTCGGTCACGCCGTGGACGCGGTCGAGGATCTGCGGGTATTTCTTGTGCAGCAACTCGGTGAGGTCGCCGCCGTCGTCAAGGATCATGTTGGCATCCCAAGGCGCGCCATCTTTGAGGATGGTTTGCTCCAGGCACCACTCGTACTCTTCTTCGGTCTCGCCTTTCCAGGCGAATACCGGGATACCGGCAGCAGCGATAGCGGCAGCGGCCTGGTCTTGAGTCGAGAAGATATTGCAGGACGACCAACGCACTTCGGCACCCAGAGCAACCAGGGTTTCGATCAGCACGGCAGTCTGGATGGTCATGTGGATGCAGCCGAGAATCTTGGCGCCCTTGAGCGGCTGCTCAGCGGCGTACTTGCGGCGCAGGCCCATCAGGGCTGGCATTTCGGATTCGGCGATAAAGGTTTCGCGACGGCCCCAGGCAGCAAGGGACATGTCGGCGACTTTGTAGTCGTTGAAATCTGCAGGCGTCATTACAGCGCTCATAGAGAGCCTCCATTCGTAGTGTGCGAATGGGCGCCGTTGTGCGTTTAGTATCAGGCCAGGGCAACCAGGCCGGACAACGCCCCATCCGAGCCTGACAGGTTGAACCTGCTGCAGCGCCCCTCGGACAGGTGGCGGGAGAACGGTATCAATCGAAGATGACCGTTTTGAAGCGGAGGCGATTATAGCCGTGTAAGCGGCACTTCCCAAGCCTTTCTGTCGGCGGCATGAAGATCGTTCATGGGCTTGATAGCTAATGGTTCATAGAGCTTGGGTCCTTGCTCTGCCATGATGTTGCCTATCATTTGGCAAGACGCTTTGGAGTGACCATGAACTTCCACACCCGCAAATGGGTAAAACCCGAAGACCTCAACCCCAACGGCACACTGTTCGGCGGCAGTCTGTTGCGCTGGATCGACGAAGAAGCGGCCATCTACGCCATTGTCCAACTCGGCAACCAGCGCGTGGTCACCAAGTACATCTCGGAAATCAACTTTGTCAGCGCCTCGCGCCAGGGCGACATCATCGAGCTGGGGATCACGGCCACCGAGTTTGGTCGTACCTCTATTACCCTGACCTGTGAAGTGCGTAACAAGATCACGCGCAAAAGCATCCTGACGGTAGAAAAAATGGTCTTCGTCAACCTCGGCGAAGACGGTTTGCCCGCGCCTCACGGCCGTACAGAGATCAAGTACGTCAAGGATCAGTTCCAGGAAGACGGCCTCAGCGAGTAATCCCGCGCAGGACCAGTGAACGCTCTTCATCAACCATAGGTCGTACCTGAACATCGCCCCCCGTTCAGGTATCACCATGGCTACGCAAGAAGACGGCAAGACCCCCAACCTGTCCCAGGAAGAGCAGCAGGACGTCGACAAGAACCAGCCGCCCCGCGCAGCGGTATTGCACGAAATCATTCGTACCCAGGGCGACCAGGAGCTGGAGCGCAGTGTCGCCGCGTTGTGGTGGTCGGCCTTGGCAGCCGGGCTGACCATGGGCTTGTCACTGATGGCCATGGGGCTGCTCAATTCACGCCTGCCTGAGGGCGAAGCCTTCAAGGTAATTGCCAGCTTCGGCTACTGCGCGGGCTTCCTCGCGGTGATCCTGGCACGCCAGCAACTGTTTACCGAAAACACCCTGACCGCCGTGCTACCGGTGATGAGCAAGCCAACCCTGGCGAATGCCGGGCGTCTGTTGCGGCTGTGGTCAGTGGTGCTGGTGGGCAACCTGTGTGGCACCTTGCTGGTGGCATACGTGATGCTGCACCTGCCGATCTTCGATACCAAGACCGACCTGGCCTTCCTCGAGATCGGGCGCAAGGTCATGGAGAACGACCCCGCGCAGATGTTCGCCAAGGGCATCGTCTCCGGTTGGATGATCGCCACCATGGTCTGGATGATCCCGTCGATGGAGAGTGCCAAGCTGTGGATCATCATTCTGATCACCTACTTCATGGCTCTGGGTGACTTCACCCATATCGTCGTCGGTTCAGCCGAAGTGTCCTACCTGGTATTTGCCGGCGAGTTGCCATGGAAGGATTTCTGGCTGGTCTTCGCCGGGCCGACCCTGGCCGGCAACATCATCGGCGGCAGTTTCATCTTCGCGTTGATCAGCCATGCGCAGGTTCGCAGCGAAAGCAGCCTGCCAGGTAAAAAGGCTGCGGACCCGAGGCATCCGCAGCAGATCAACAAGGATCAGTGATGCTCAGGCGTGGCCTGGGGTTCGTCCCGGGTCACGTGCTTGACCAGCTTGCCGATGCTCAACCCCTGCAACAGGATCGAAGACAGCACCACGATGTAGGTGATGCTCAGCAACAAGTCACGCTCCGGGCCCAGAGGCAGGGCCAAGGCCAGTGCCACCGAAACCCCGCCGCGCAAGCCACCCCAGGTAAGGATACGGATAGTGCCGCGCGGTACCGTGCGCCAACGGCGCAGCAACAGGATCGCCGGGGCCACGGTCAGCAGGCGCGAGAGCAGGATCGCCACTGCCAGCAGGCTGGCCGCGAACACGTGCAGCCAGTTGAATGGCAATAGCAGCAGCTCCATGCCGATCAGCGCAAACAGCAAGGCATTGAGCATGTCATCGAGCAGTTCCCAGAAACCATCCAGGTAGCGACGCGTCATGTCGTTCATCGCCAGTTTGCGCCCCAGGTTGCCGATGATCAGCCCCGCGACCACCATCGCAATCGGTGCGGACACATGCAGCTCCGAGGCCATGGCCGAGCCGCCGATCACCAGGGCGAGGGTCAGCATGACTTCGATCTGGTGCTGTTCGATGCTCTTGATCATCAGGTACACGAGATAGCCGATCAGCCCGCCAAACAGCACGCCGCCAATGGCTTCGTGGGCAAACAGCATGGCCGTGGCGCTCACGGTGGGCGTCTCACCCAACTGCGCGATACCCAGCAGCACGGTAAACACCACCACGGCGGTGCCGTCATTGAACAGCGATTCGCCGACGATGGTGGTTTTCAGCGGTTTGGAGGCATTGGCGGTCCGTAGCACGCCGAGCACCGCAATGGGATCGGTAGGGGATATCAGGGCACCGAACAGCAGGCAGTAAAGGAAACTCACGTGCCAGCCAAACAGGGCGAAGATGTAGTACGCCAGGCTGCCGATGACCACGGTGGCGATCAATACGCCAAAGGTTGCCAGCAGGCCGATGGGCCAGCGGTAGCTGCGCAAGTCGTTCAAGTTGACGTGCAAGGCGCCGGCGAACAGCAGGAACGACAGCATCCAGTTCATCAGCAAATCGCCGAAGTCGATCTGGCCGATCAACTGCTGGATACGTTCTTCCAGGCCTGGGTAGCCGAGCACGCTCAGGCCTTGCAGGATCAGCGAGAACAACAGTGCGGTGACCATCACGCCAATGGTGGGCGGCAGGCCGATGAAGCGGAAGTTCACATAAGTGAGCAGGGTGGTGAGGCAGATGAAGGCGGCGACAAGTTCAAGCATCCGGGGTCCTTGGAGCAGGGAAATATAGGCGCACGGGGTGCGTCGAATCGGTAGTTAGTATAAACAGGTGCTGTTACATGACGTATCAATTAAGGAGGTTCTGGTGGTAGCGACAGCCCTGGTGCTGGTAGCGGCGCTGTTGCATGCGACGTGGAACACCTTGATCAAGTTCAGTGGCGAGCGCCTTTTAGTCATTGCCTGCATGGACAGTGTGGCACTGCTGTTCGTGGTATTCGCGGTGGGCTTCGTGTCCTGGCCGCCGCTGGACATCTGGCCGTGGATCATTGCTTCTGCGTTGTTTGAGTTGCTCTATCGCTATTTGTTGATCCAGGCCTATCGGGTGGGTGACCTGGGCCTGGTGTATCCGTTGATGCGCGGTTTGTCGCCGCTGGTGGTGCTGGTGCTGACCCTGGTGTTTGCCGGCGAAGTATTGAATACCCAGCAGATTCTGGGGATTCTGCTGATTCCGTTCGGCATGGTGTGCCTGCTGTGGCAGGGCGGCGGCGGTGACCGGTTGCCCTGGTCGATGCTACCGGTGGTGGTATTGATTGGTCTGTGCATCGGCTGCTACACCTTTCTGGACGGGCAGGCGCTGCGGCGCTGGTCGCATCCGCTGGATTATCTGGTGTGGCTGACGCTGATCAGCGCCTGGCCGTTTCCGTTGCTGGCGCTGGTGCGCAAGCGTGCGGCCTTCAGCCTGTTCTGGCGCACCCAGTGGCGGTTGGGCTTGAGCGTGGGGCTGTGCGTGTTGTTGAGCTACGCTTTGGTACTTTGGGCCATGCAGTTGGGCTCGATTGCCGAAGCCGCCGCGCTGCGCGAAGTCAGTGTGATTCTGGTGGTGCTGTTCGGCATGCGTTACTTGAAAGAACCTTTTGGCCGTCCACGGCTCATAGCCTGTGGGTTGGTGTTGATTGGCATGTTGGTGATGAAACTCTAACCGTCGGATAAAACTAAAAGGAATCGGTGATGACAGTCGCTTTATGGTGTGTATTGATCGCAATCTTTCTGCCGTACATTTGCACCGGTGTGGCCAAATTCAGCACAGGCAAGTTCGGGCCACGGGATAACCACGACCCGCGTGCCTTCCTCGATAGCCTGGAAGGCGTCGCCAAGCGTGCTCATAGCGCGCAACTCAACAGTTTCGAAGTGACCCCGGCGTTTGCCGCTGCAGTCATCATTGCGCACCTGGCCGGCAACGCCGAACTGGTGACGATCAACGTGCTGGCAGTGCTGTTTATCACCAGCCGCCTGCTGTACATCATTTGCTACCTGGCGGACTGGGCGATCTTGCGTTCGCTGGTGTGGGCCGTGGGTATGGCGTTGATTGCGAGTTTCTTCTTCGTTTCGATGTAAGGGGTGTTGTAGGAACGAGCTTGCTCGCGAAGAACGTCAACGATAACGCGTGCTTCCTGAGTAAGCGCGGCGCCTGTGCGTTTTTCGCGAGCAAGCTCGCTCCTACAAAAAGCGCCAGCGATTGTCAGGTTCCGGCAGGCGCATCCGGCACCTGGGGCAACGCTGCGCCTTTGGGCCACAGCATCCAGATCTGCCCTTGCTGTTTCATATTCCCCGCCAACTCGCCTGCGGCATTGCCTGTGCCCCAGAACAGATCTGCGCGTACTTCTCCGGTGATTGCGCCGCCGGTATCCTGCGCGGCGACAGGGCGTGCCAGTGGCGTGCCGTCTGGTTTGGTGGTCGACAACCACAACAGGCTGCCCAGCGGAATCACCTTGCGATCCACTGCCACACTGTAGCCGGCGGTCAATGGCACGTTCAGCGAACCGCGTGGGCCTTCGTTGCTGTCGGGGCGGGCACTGAAGAATACGTAGCTGGGGTTGCTCGCCAGCAGTTCTGGAATGCGCTGCGGGTGGGCCTTGGCCCAGGCGCTGATGGCGCCCATGGTCACGTCTTCTTTTTTCAGTTCGCCTTGTTCCACCAGCCAACGGCCAATAGGGCGGTACGGGTAGCCGTTCTGGTCGCCGTAACCCACACGCAGTTGACGCCCGCCGGCCAGTTGAATACGCCCCGAGCCCTGGATTTGCAGGAACTGCAGGTCCATCGGGTCGGTCAGCCAGGCGATCGGCTTGGCGGTGGAGCCTTGGCTGTTGAGAGTGCTGGCGTCGTCATACGGCTTGAGCACACGGCCTTCCAGGCGCCCGCGCAGGCGCTTGCCCTTGAGCTCCGGATAGATGCTGTCGAGGTTGACGACAATCAGGTCGTCCGGCACGCCGTATACCGGCACGTGGGCGGTGGCGGTCTTGGTCAGGCTGCCGGGGTACACCGGCTCGTAATAACCCGTGATCAAGCCGTTTGGCGTGTTGTTGGCCGAACGCAGGCCGAAGACATCCAGGTGTTCCTTGAGAAAGCTACGAACCGCTACGGCATCGCCCGGTACGCTGGCCGCTGTCGCGCAGGTCGGGCCCCAGATCGGGTCGGCCTTGAGGCGCTGGCACGCGCTGCGCCAGGATTCAAACCCGGCGAGCAAGTCGCTGTCGGAAACGCTCGGCAGGGCTTCCCACGGTGCGCTCACATAGGTGGCAACGGCGTGAGGTTTGGTTGGCTCCTGGGCAACTTCTTTATCGGTGTCTTTACCGGCATCGCAGCCGGCCAGTAGCGCGAACAATGGCAGAGCCCAAGCCAGGCGGCGGCCCCAGGGTTTGAAGGTGACATTCATGCAAGCAATTCCTGAAACGATTGCCCGCGCTTCACTGCATCCGGGCAACCTTATTATTAATAGGGCTATTGGTCTTTGTGGGCGGTGCGAGGATACTGGCCGCCGTTTCCCGTGACCTTGAAGCCATGATGATGTTAAAAAAACTGACCGTTGTATTGCTGGCCTGCCTGGCTTTGTCTGCCTGTGGCGGTGTTGATCCCAATTCCCCTCTGGGCCAGCGCAAGGCGATCTTCAAGCAGATGCTCAAGACCGGTGAAGACCTGGGCGGCATGCTGCGCGGACGTATCCCATTTGATGGCGCCAAGTTCGCCGAGGGTGCGGTCAAGCTGGATGCGTTGTCCCATGAACCGTGGAAACATTTCCCGAGCGTACGCGAAGAAGACCACACCAGTGCCAAAGATGATGTGTGGCAAAAACAGGCGCAGTTCCAGCAACTGGCCCGCGAACTTGAGGCGGCCACCGGTGAATTGGTGATCGCCAGCCAGGTGCAACCTTATAAAGCCAGTAGCCTTCAACCTGCGGTGCAAAAAGTTGAAGATGCCTGCAGCGCCTGCCATAAACAGTTCCGCGATCATTGATCGGTTTTACTGGTCGAGTTCTTCCACTGCGTCCTGCAGCTCTTTACGCGAGTCGGCCAGTTTCTCCTTACGCTTGTTGATCTTGTCCGGGTCGCCTTTTTTCATGGCCTTGTCGAGGTCGGCCTGACGGCGGCTGACTTCGTGCTTGGCGTCGAGCACCTTGTTTTCACGTTCTTTCTTCAAGCCGGCATCGGTGCAGTGGGCGGTAACTTCGGCCAGGGCTTTTTCCAGGCCAGCCTGTTGCGCGCTGTTGCCGTGGGCCTTGGCTTGTTCGATCTGGCTGCTGATGGCCTGGCGCTTGGCGGCGCAGCCGGTGAGGGGTTGTGCGTCTTCGGCGGCCAACAGCGGCGTGGACGTGAAGCTCGCGAAGGTCAGCAAGGCAAAGGGGGCGAAAAATTTCATATAAGGCTCCAAGTTCGCAATCAGGTGGCGAAGGGGATCAAAACCCATCTATCCCGGCTCCGCGTAATGTTTCAGCCAAGGCTTGTACCTGCGGGTCGCGAAAAAAAGCGCTGAGTTGCGCCGCGCGTCCCGGGCCGATGCCATCTGAGGCCAGCCAGGCTTGAGTGTCTTTGGCGACCAGCGTCTGCCAGTCTCCTTCCAGGTTGTTGCGCGCCGCCGGCGGCACGCCCAAGGCCTTGAACCATAGTGAAAAAGGGCGTTGCCGGGCGCTTTGAATACTGTCGAGCACCCGCGCACGGGTACGCTCGCCTAAGCCCTCAATGGTAGCAAGCTCGGCCGCATCAAGTGTCAACCAATCGAGAAAGCCTGCGATTAGACCGGCCTGGATCAATACGTTCCAGGTTTCGCGCCCCATGTGGGGCAAGGCCAGGCCGTGTTTACCGCTCAGCCAGGTGAGGCGGGCGAGCAGTTGGTCTTCGCAGCCAGGGTCCAGTTGCCAGCAGCTCAAGGCGTGGAAATCTTGAGCGTTGGGTACCTGCACGTCCACGCGTGTCTCGTTGCGCAGGATCACCTCGTCCAGTCGCGGTATGACCTGGCCCGCCAGGCTGATCGACACGTGATCGCCGGGGCGGATATCCAGGGCTTGCCAGCGTTTCAGGGAGCCGACGCTCACTCGGCTGATCTGCCGATCATCCAGCCGTACGGGCTCCAATTCGAGGATAGGTGTAATACGCCCGGTACGTCCCACCCTGAACTCGACCTTGCGCACCAGGGCCAGTGCCTTGATAGCCGGGTACTTCCAGGCAACCGACCAGTAGGGCGCACTGGCTTGCCAGCGCTCGGCGGGCGCTCGCGCAGCCTGGTGCAGCACCACGCCGTCGCTGGCGAAGGGTAATGGCGCGTTGTACCAATGCGTGCGCCAATGCGCAGCTTCGCTGATGGTGCTGACGGGTTGGCTGTACTGTTGGCTATCGGTGAAGCCCCAGCGCGCCAAGGTGGCAAGGTGTTCGGTGAAGTCCGTCGGGCCGTCTGGCCACGCCCAGACGAACAGGCCGATCCCGGCAGCCTCGGCATCGCTCAACCGACGACGGTTCATCAGGCCAGCCACTTTGCTGCGTGCATTGAGCCCGCCCTTGAGCGATTGCACATGGTGGTTGAGGCGCCAATAGAGTTCGCCTTGCAGCACCACATCAACGGCGTCGGGCAACTGTTGGACAATGCCGGGGATCTTGACGGCGGAGGCTGACCAATCGTGGCCAAGCAGGCCGTCGCCCCGACTGATGAGCTGATGCAAGCGGCCCTGGCGATACACCAGTGTCACCGCAACGCCATCGACCTTGGGTTGGACCCAGACATCCTGTCGAGTGCTGAGCCAGTCACTGACGGCCGGCTCGCTCGGCAGCTTTTGCAGGCCAGTGTGTGCGGCCGGGTGAGGTAAGGTACCGCGCGCACTGGCCAGCGGGTTATCAGGCTTGGGTGTCTGCTCGCGGGTGCATTCCTGCCAATGCGCCAGGCGTCTGCGGGCCTGGTCGTAGAGCTCATCGCTGATCAGGGCTTGGCCCTGTCGATGGTAGCTGTCGTCCCACTGCTGGATTTGCCTGGACAGGGTTTCCAGCTGTGAGTGAACGTCATCGGGGCAGGTTTCGGCCCAGGCCCAGGCGGGTACGGCGCTTATGAGAACAGCCAGTAATACGTGCATCATGAGCATCCTTGCTCGAAAAGGGGGGCCAGCCTAAGTGATCCGCGCGCCCACAAAAAAGCCCCGACCGAGCGGGGCTTTTTACCGGGTGTTTCTGTTTACTTGAACAGGCCGCCCAAGGCCTTCACAGCATCATTGTTTTCAGCCTTGGCCTGCTGCTTCTGCTGCTTGGCGTCGACTTTTGCCTGGCTGTCGGCGAGTTTGTTGCAAGCTTTGTTGACCTGCTCCAACGCCGTCTCATACGCCCGCACTTTCAGCAGATCGTTCTTGGCATTGGCCGCGTCGATCTTGGCTTGCAGGTCTTTGGGTTGCTGCTGGCAGTCGCCGGCATTGCCGCCACCGAGCTGGGCGCTCAGGGCGCCGCTCAAAGCGTTCAGGTCAGCGGCCTGGGCCGACAGGGTGAACAGGCTGAGCAGAAGGGCGGCAGGGGCGAGCGTGGAAATGCGCATGAAAACCTCAATGTTCGATTGCCTGCGCGCTTATCCATCCCGGGCGGGCGCAGTGCAATATCCAAATAAGGTGAAGGGCCCGAGAGGGCGCGGATTCTAGTGGGCCATCATTTTGCCTGCAAGCCTTGGATCCAAAAAAGCCCGAAGAGGCCCTGCAGGCAACAAAAAGCCCCGCCAGGCAGACCTGGCGGGGCTCTCTTTACCGCGAACGATTACAGGCCGGCGGCGGTACGCAGGTCGTTGGCGCGGTCGGTTTTTTCCCAAGTGAAGGTGCTGAAGGTGTCATCACCCACAGTCTTCTGCGCAGGGGTGCGGCCGAAGTGGCCGTAGGCTGCGGTTTCCTGGTACATCGGGTGCAGCAGGTCGAGCATGGTGGTGATTGCGTAAGGGCGCAGGTCGAAGATCTCACGCACCAGCTTGACGATCTTGTCATCGCTGATCTTGCCGGTGCCGAAGGTGTTCAGCGAGATCGACGTAGGCTGGGCCACGCCAATGGCGTAGGAAACCTGGATTTCGCAGCGCTCGGCCAGGCCGGCAGCCACGATGTTCTTGGCCACATAACGACCGGCGTAAGCCGCAGAGCGGTCAACCTTGGAAGGGTCCTTGCCGGAGAATGCACCACCGCCGTGACGGGCCATGCCGCCGTAGCTGTCGACGATGATCTTGCGGCCGGTCAGGCCGCAGTCGCCCACGGGGCCACCGATGATGAACTGGCCGGTCGGGTTGATGTGGAACTGGGTGTCCTTGGTCAGCAGTTCGGCAGGCAACACATGCTTGACGATCAGCTCCATCACGCCTTCACGCAGGTCGGCGTAGGACACATCCGGGTTGTGCTGGGTCGACAGTACGACGGCGTCGATGCCCACGACTTTGCCGCCTTCGTAGCGGCAGGTCACCTGGGACTTGGCGTCAGGGCGCAGCCATGGCAGTACGCCGGATTTACGCGCCTCGGCCTGGCGTTGTACCAACTGGTGCGAGAAGGTGATCGGCGCGGGCATCAGTACGTCGGTTTCGTTGCTGGCGTAGCCGAACATCAGGCCCTGGTCGCCGGCGCCCTGGTCTTCAGGCTTGGCCCGGTCAACGCCCTGGTTGATGTCCGGGGACTGCTTGCCGATGATGTTCATCACACCGCAGGTTGCGCCGTCAAAGCCGACGTCGGAGCTGTTGTAGCCAATGTCGGTGATCACGTCACGCACGATCTGCTCCAGGTCGACCCAGGCAGTGGTGGTAACTTCGCCGGCGATGATCGCCACGCCCGTTTTCACCAGCGTCTCGCACGCCACACGGGCGAACTTGTCTTCAGCGATGATAGCGTCCAGCACCGCGTCAGAAATCTGGTCGGCGATTTTGTCCGGATGCCCTTCAGACACGGACTCGGAGGTGAAAAGGGAGTATTCGCTCATCTCGATGTTTTCCTGATATTTACCGATGGTGAGTGTCGCCAGCCGGTCGCTGAAAATGGCGGACCTGAATCTGGAAACCATTACGTAAACCTACATAGAGGCTTTCCCCGGGAACGAGTCCCGCAGCGGTGGCCCAACGGGCCAGATCGTCCTGTTCAAAACCTAGCCAGAGATCACCGCAGGCCTCCTTGGCCCAATTCTGGTTGTGGCTGCATAAATCCGTAACCAGCAGGCTACCGCCGGGGTGCAGCAACCCGGCCATTTGCTTGAGAGCTTCTGCCGGGGCGGCGAAATGGTGCAAGACCATGTTCAGCACCACGCAATCGGCTCGCAGGCCGGTGTCACTCAGGGCGTCGGCCAACTGCAGGCGCACATTGCCCAAGGCTTCGCGCTCACAGAGTTGGCGCGCCAGTTCAAGCATCGCCGGGCTGTTATCCAGCGCGGTGACCTGCTCGAAGCGACGCGCCAGTTCGGGCAGGAAACCGCCGTCGCCAGGGCCGACTTCCAAGGCCGTGGCCTCTTCACTGAAGCTCAGCTTGTCCAGCAGCGCCAGTACGCTTTCGCGGTACTGGGCCAAGCCGGCGATCAGATCCTGCTGGGCGCGAAACTTGTCGGCCACCCGTGAGAAAAAATCCTGGCTGGCGGCGGCGCGTTGTCCGTGCACCTGGCCGATGCGCGATTGCACATCGCCGGGCAGGCACAAGTTATCCACTTCTTCGAGCAGGGCAGCGTGTAATTTGCCGCCAAGCAGTTCGGTATGGGGCAGTGCACGCCGGTAGAAAATCGCATTGCCTTCGCGACGGGTGGCCACCAGGTCGGCCTGGGCCAGCACCTTCAAATGGTGGCTCATGCCGGACTGGCCGATGGCGAAGATCTGCGCCAGCTCCAGTACTCCGAAAGAATCGTTGGCCAGTGCGCGCAGTACGTTCAAGCGCAACGGATCGCCAGCGGCCTTGCACAAGGCAGCCAGTTCATCGCCGTCGTCAGGACGCAGGGAGGGCACGGGTAGGTTCATAAGGCCAGCAGTCTAGTGACGGGTGTAGATCCTCGCAAGGCCAATATCAAAAAGTTTTGATATTGAACGATAAGTGGCGGTTATAAGCCGTCGCTATAACCTTAAGACGAACCGGTTAAAGGTTTCTGCAAGGGATTGATGCCCAAAGCACAGGAAAAACGCCCTCAAGTGACTATCTGTCATTGCCCGCAGGCGGTGGCTGAGGGAAAATGCCGGTCCTTTTTTCCGTTTCTTTTCAGCAAACTCCAGGAGATCAGCGATGCCCAGCCGTCGTGAGCGTGCCAACGCCATTCGTGCCCTCAGCATGGATGCCGTGCAAAAAGCCAACAGCGGCCATCCCGGTGCCCCGATGGGCATGGCGGATATCGCCGAGGTACTTTGGCGTGACTACCTGAAACACAACCCGAGCAACCCGTCGTTCGCCGACCGTGACCGCTTCGTGCTGTCCAACGGCCACGGCTCGATGCTGATTTATTCGCTGCTGCACCTGACCGGCTACGATGTCACCATCGACGACCTCAAGAGCTTCCGTCAGCTGCACAGCCGCACCCCGGGCCACCCGGAATTCGGCTACACCCCGGGCGTCGAGACCACCACCGGTCCCCTGGGCCAAGGCCTGGCCAATGCGGTTGGTTTCGCCCTGGCGGAAAAAGTCCTGGGCGCGCAGTTCAACCGCCCTGGACACGACATCGTTGACCACCACACCTATGTATTCCTGGGTGATGGCTGCATGATGGAAGGCATCTCCCACGAAGTCGCTTCCCTGGCCGGTACCCTGGGCCTGGGCAAGCTGATTGCGTTCTACGATGACAACGGCATCTCCATCGACGGTGAAGTCGAAGGCTGGTTCACCGACGACACGCCAAAGCGTTTCGAAGCCTACAACTGGCAGGTGATCCGCAACGTCGACGGCCACGATCCGGAAGAAATCAAGATCGCCATCGACACCGCTCGCAAGAGCGCGCAGCCAACCCTGATCTGCTGCAAGACCACCATCGGTTTCGGCTCGCCGAACAAGCAAGGTAAAGAAGATTGCCACGGCGCCCCGCTGGGTGACGCGGAAATCGCCCTGACCCGCGAAGCACTGAAGTGGAACCACGGCCCGTTCGAAATCCCGGCAGACATCTACGCCGAATGGGATGCCAAGGAAAAAGGCCTGGCGGCTGAATCCGAGTGGGACCAGCGTTTCGCTGCGTACTCCGCCGAATTCCCGGAATTGGCCAACGAGCTGGTACGCCGCCTGGCCGGTGACCTGCCTGCCGACTTCTCGGAAAAGGCCTCGGCCTACATCGCTGAAGTCGCGGCCAAGGGCGAGACTATCGCCAGCCGTAAAGCCAGCCAGAACACCCTGAACGCTTTTGGCCCGTTGCTGCCTGAGTTCCTCGGCGGTTCTGCTGACCTGGCCGGTTCCAACCTGACCCTGTGGAAGGGGTGCAAAGGTGTCTCGGCCGAAGACGCCAGCGGCAACTACATGTACTACGGCGTGCGCGAGTTCGGCATGAGCGCCATCATGAACGGCGTGTCCCTGCACGGCGGCCTGGTGCCTTACGGCGCGACCTTCCTGATGTTCATGGAATACGCACGTAACGCCGTACGTATGGCGGCGCTGATGAAGAAGCGCGTGATCCACGTCTACACCCACGACTCCATCGGCCTGGGCGAAGACGGCCCGACGCACCAGCCGGTCGAGCAACTGACCAGCCTGCGCACCACGCCGAACCTGGATTGCTGGCGCCCAGCCGATGCGGTGGAATCCGCCGTGGCCTGGAAGCACGCCATCGAGCGCAAGGATGGCCCTTCGGCGCTGATCTTCTCGCGTCAGAACCTGCAGCACCAGGTGCGTACCGACGCGCAGATCGCCGACATCAGCCGTGGCGGTTATGTGCTCAAGGACTGCATCGGCGAGCCGGAGCTGATCCTGATCTCCACCGGTTCCGAAGTGGGCCTGACCGTTCAGGCGTACGACAAGCTGACCGAGCAAGGCCGCAACGTTCGCGTTGTGTCCATGCCGTGCACCAGCGTGTTCGAAGCCCAGGACGCCGGCTACAAGCAATCGGTGTTGCCGTTGCAGGTCAGTGCGCGTATCGCCATCGAGGCGGCTCACGCCGACTACTGGTACAAGTACGTGGGCCTGGAAGGCCGTGTGATCGGCATGACCACCTACGGTGAGTCGGCGCCGGCGCCAGCGTTGTTCGAAGAGTTCGGTTTCACCCTGGAAAACATCCTGGGTCAGGCTGAAGAGTTGCTGGAAGACTAAAGCGCTAACGCGGTGGCCTACTGGNAACGATAACGCAGCGTTTCTGGTTTAACGCGGCGCTCTCAGGTTCTTCGCGAGCAAGCTCGCTCCTACAGTGGTTTGTGTCGCCCACAATGCGAGAACCCCATGCCCCAACCGCGTCCCTACAAAGTTGCACTCAACGGCTACGGCCGCATTGGTCGTTGCGTCTTGCGTGCTCTGTTCGAGCGAGGGGCGGCGGCCGGGTTTGAAATTGTCGCGATCAATGATTTGGCCGACATGGCCAGCATCGAATACCTGACACGCTTTGACTCCACCCACGGCCGCTTCCCTGGCGAAGTGCGGGTTGAAGGCGATTGTCTGCATATCAATGGCAACTGCGTGCAAGTGTTGCGCAGTGCCACCCCCGAAGGCATCGACTGGAAAGCACTGGGCGTCGACCTGGTGCTGGAATGCTCCGGTGTCTATCACACCCGTGCCGATGGCCAGCGTTTTCTCGACGCCGGCGCACCGCGTGTGCTGTTTTCCCAGCCGATGGCCAGCGAGGCGGATGTCGACGCCACCATCGTCTACGGCATCAACCAGGATTGCCTGACCGGCGATGAGCTGCTGGTGTCCAACGCGTCGTGTACCACCAACTGCAGCGTGCCGTTGTTACGCCTGCTGGACCAGGCGATCGGCCTGGATTACGTGTCGATCACCACGATTCACTCGGCGATGAACGACCAGCCGGTCATCGACGCCTATCACCACGAAGACCTGCGCCGCACGCGTTCGGCGTTTCAGTCAGTGATTCCGGTGTCCACCGGCCTGGCGCGCGGCATCGAGCGACTGCTGCCGGAACTTGCCGGGCGAATCCAGGCCAAAGCCGTACGGGTGCCGACGGTGAATGTGTCTTGCCTGGATATCACCATGCAAACCGTCAGTGACACTGACGCGGCCGAGGTCAACCGAATCCTGCGCGACGCCGCCACCAGCGGCCCGCTCAAAGGTCTGTTGGCCTACACCGAGTTGCCCCACGCCAGTTGCGATTTCAACCATGACCCGCATTCGGCGATTGTCGATGCCAGCCAGACCCGCGTTTCCGGCCCCAGGCTGGTGAACATCCTGGCCTGGTTCGACAACGAATGGGGCTTTGCCAACCGCATGCTGGATGTTGCCGAACACTATCTGCACATCGCTTCTAAACAACCTCAACAGTAATTCAGGAACTGCGACCCATGACCGTGTTGAAGATGACCGACCTCGATCTGCAAGGTAAGCGCGTACTGATCCGCGAAGACCTCAACGTCCCCGTCAAGGACGGTGTTGTCACCAGCGATGCGCGAATCCTGGCCTCGCTGCCGACCATCAAGCTGGCCCTGGAAAAAGGCGCGGCCGTGATGGTCTGCTCCCACCTGGGTCGCCCGACCGAAGGTGAGTTCTCCGCCGAAAACAGCCTCAAGCCGGTCGCCGAGTACCTGAGCAAGGCCCTGGGCCGTGACGTGCCATTGGTCGCAGACTACCTGGGCGGCGTGGACGTGAAAGCCGGCGATATCGTGTTGTTCGAAAACGTGCGCTTCAACAAGGGCGAGAAAAAGAACAGCGACGAACTGGCCCAGCAATACGCCGCCCTGTGCGACGTGTTTGTGATGGACGCGTTCGGCACCGCCCACCGCGCCGAAGGTTCGACCCACGGCGTGGCCAAGTTCGCCAAGGTCGCCGCGGCGGGCCCGTTGTTGGCTGCCGAGCTGGATGCGCTGGGCAAGGCCCTGGGCGCTCCGGCCCAGCCCATGGCCGCTATCGTGGCCGGCTCCAAAGTGTCCACCAAGCTGGACGTGCTCAACAGCCTGAGCCAGATCTGCAACCAACTGATCGTCGGCGGCGGCATTGCCAATACCTTCCTGGCCGCTGCCGGCCACCCGGTGGGCAAGTCCCTGTACGAGCCAGACCTGCTCGACACCGCCCGCGCCATCGCCGCCAAGGTCAGCGTGCCGTTGCCGGTGGACGTGGTGGTTGCCAAGGAATTCGCGGAAAGCGCCGCGGCGACCGTCAAGCTTATCGCTGACGTGGCCGACGACGACATGATCCTGGACATCGGCCCGCAAACGGCAGCCAACTTCGCCGAGCTGCTCAAGGCATCCCAGACTATCCTGTGGAATGGCCCGGTGGGCGTATTCGAGTTCGACCAATTCGGCAACGGCACCAAAGTGCTGGCTAAAGCGATCGCTGAAAGCTCGGCGTTCTCCATCGCTGGCGGTGGCGATACCCTGGCGGCTATCGATAAATATGGTGTGGCTGATCAGATCTCCTACATTTCTACCGGTGGCGGCGCTTTCCTCGAGTTCGTCGAGGGCAAGGTGTTGCCAGCCGTGGAAGTGCTGGAAACCCGAGCCAAAGGTTAAGGCTCGCGTGATCAGGAAAAGGAGCGTTCCCATGATCAAGTCGTTGGCACTGGTGATCGCAGCGGGCCTGTTGGCCGGCTGCGGCAGCACACCCAGCGCGGCGCCGGAGGCGGATAACGCCAAGGCACCGTTGAGAAAAAGCTGTTACCAGGCTGACTGGCAAGCCGAGACCATGCCGGTGATCAACAAGCGCATCGGCAACGAACGGCTGGAGAAATACGACTCCGCGCCCAACGGTCAGGAACAGGGTTGCCCATGACGGGTCTGATCCACTAACCGATAGCAACGGTGGCCCCAGGTCGCCCTGCGAGGATTGGCAATGAAAGGCGTTTTCGCCCTGGCAGCCCTGGCCCTGTTGGCCGGCTGCAGCAGCATGAACCTGTTCGACAAGGCAGAGCCAGCCGACAAATGGACCACCTGGACCTGCGACAGCAAAGCCGAGGTCAACTGGCGCTTTGCCAACCAGGCCCGCTCCGAAGTGGATGTACGCCTCGGCGGTTCGGACCAGGTTTACCGTCTCAAGCAAGAGGTAGCCGCTTCGGGCGTGCTGTACAGCGACGGCCAGTTGGCGTTTCACACCAAAGGTGAGGAAGGCCTGGTTTACTGGGTAGCGACGGATGATTTGATTGGGCGCGGCTGCAAAGCCAACTGAACCCAACAGCAATAACGATTCAGCAGCACAAGGCTCAACCCCTTGATCTGCAATAACTTGAATAGCAGCCGCCGCTACGGCAGGCTTGCACGATTAACGACCCTCGACCGGGAGAGACAACACAATGGCACTTATCAGCATGCGTCAAATGCTGGACCACGCAGCCGAGTTCGGCTACGGCGTCCCAGCCTTTAACGTCAACAACCTTGAGCAGATGCGCGCCATCATGGAAGCCGCTGACAAGACCGACTCCCCAGTGATCGTCCAGGCTTCGGCCGGTGCGCGCAAATACGCTGGCGCCCCGTTCCTGCGTCACCTGATCCTCGCCGCCATCGAAGAATTCCCGCACATCCCGGTGTGCATGCACCAGGACCACGGCACCAGCCCTGACGTGTGCCAGCGCTCGATCCAACTGGGCTTCAGCTCGGTGATGATGGACGGTTCCCTCGGCGAAGACGGCAAGACCCCAACCGACTACGAGTACAACGTACGCGTCACCCAACAAACCGTGGCCATGGCGCACGCCTGCGGCGTTTCGGTTGAAGGCGAGCTGGGCTGCCTGGGTTCGCTTGAAACTGGCATGGCCGGCGAAGAAGACGGCATCGGCGCCGAAGGCGTGCTGGACCATAGCCAGATGCTGACCGACCCGGAAGAAGCCGCCGATTTCGTCAAGAAGACCCAGGTCGACGCCCTGGCCATCGCCATCGGCACCAGCCACGGCGCCTACAAGTTCACCAAGCCACCTACCGGCGACGTGTTGGCCATCGACCGCATCAAGGAAATCCACAAGCGCATCCCCAACACCCACCTGGTGATGCACGGTTCTTCCTCGGTACCGCAAGAGTGGCTGGCGATCATCAACCAGTACGGCGGCGACATCAAAGAAACCTACGGCGTACCGGTTGAAGAAATTGTCGAAGGCATCAAGTACGGCGTGCGCAAGGTCAACATCGACACCGACCTGCGCCTGGCATCCACCGGTGCGATGCGTCGCCTGATGGCCACCAACCCGAGCGAGTTCGACCCACGTAAATTCTTCGGCGCCACTGTGACGGCGATGCGTGATGTGTGTATTGCGCGTTATGAAGCCTTTGGTACTGCGGGTAATGCTTCGAAGATCAAGCCGATCTCGTTGGAAGCGATGTACCAGCGGTATTTGAAAGGTGAGTTGAACGCTAAGGTGAACTAAGCCTCAAGTGTTAATAAAAGCCCGCAGCGATGCGGGCTTTTTTATGGACACCATTTAATCAACTTGCAGATGAAGCGCCGAAACCACGGCGTTCTTTGGCTTGTCGCAACGGTGCTGTAGCACCCACACCGGACCTTTAGCCGACGCACGGTCAATGTGGGAGCCGGGCTTGCCCGCGATGGCAGTGTGTCAGGCGCCGAGGATATTGGNCGCCGCCATCGCGGGCAAGCCCGGCTCCCACAGGGTGCAACGGTGTGTTTAAGACTTTGGGTTTATCTGGGAAAAATCCTGTGTCTCACGGGACGATTCACTCGTGATCAATATCCAATTTCGCAAACGTCACCCGCGCACCCTCATTGGTGTCGCCCGTATTGTCCTGCACATACACCCCCGCCTTGAAGTACAACGGCTTGTCGCCCCATGCCGCGCCAATCCGTTCATTCCACTCACTGTCAGCGGCATACACGCTCAGCAGCCCGGCTTTGTTGAGGTTGATCACGTAGGTGAAGCTCTTCTGCAGTGGCACATTGGAGGCGACGATGATCACCTGGCTTTCGGCCTCGTCCGGGCGCATGCGCACTTTGGCGACGATGTTGCCGGTCTGGGTTTTCTCCTTGAATTGGTACTCCAGCTTGATCAGCGGTTTCTGGCTGTCGTAGGCATGGATCTGGCCGATCACGATCTTGCCGGAGGAGGGCACCTGGTTGACGGTGAGGGTGGCGCGCAGGAAGTTGTCGGCCTCGGGGTAGGTCCAGTTACGCAGGCGGCCGTCGGCGTAGGTTTCGCGCAGTTCGCTGCGTGGGTAGATGGCGTTTTCGGTGCGCGAGCCCGTCACAGGTGTCCAGAACTGCACGTCGCTGCCTTCGGCCTGGAAGTATTGATCGTTGAAGCCGCTCAGCAGCCTTGGCGTTTCAATGGTCGTGGGTGGGGAGCCGACCGGAATGCTCAGGTTCCAGGTGGAAAGGTCGATCATGGTGTTGGCCTTTTTACAGAGGGTGTAGGCATTGGCCCAAAGGGCCTTCCAGGTTCTTTATAGGCCGTGCTGGTGAGATTGTTAAACAATTGCTGGCAATTTATTGGCGTCAGCTAAATGTCAAAAAGCCATGTCGCCCGTGAACCGCGGGCTACAGGGCCTTACCGTTAGTCGGCTTCCTGGCCTTTGGCACAATGAGGGCACCCACGTCACTTCTGCTTTTTTGGCCGCGCGGCTAGAGTGAGCCCTCAGTGTTTATCCGGCCTTGGTAGCAAAAGTGACCGGTGCAGCTCCCTAAGGAAGAGACGTAGCATGGATGGCGCTCCACAACACGACGATGCAATTTCGGTTCTGTTGGTGGTCGATGACTACCCGGAAAACCTCGTCAGCATGCGTGCGCTGTTGCAGCGTGACGACTGGCGGGTGATAACCGCCGCGTCTGGCCTGGAAGCCTTGGAGTTACTGCTGGCCCACGAGGTCGACCTGGTGCTGCTGGACGTGCGCATGCCGGGCATGGACGGTTTCGAGGTGGCGCGCCTGATGCGTGGCAGCCAGCGTACGCGCATGACGCCGATTATCTTTCTGACGGCCACCGCCCATTCGCCCGACGCGGTGCTGGAAGGCTACGCCAGTGGTGCGATCGACTACCTGTTCAAGCCCTTTGACCCGCACATCCTCAAGCCCAAGGTGCAGGCCTTGCTCGAGCACCAGCGCAATCGCCGTGCCTTGCAGCGCCTGAGCCATGACCTGGAATTGGCCCGCGCTTTTAATGCCTCGGTGCTGGATAACGCCGCCGAGGGCATTCTGGTGGTGAGCGAAAACAGTGTGATCGAGTATGCCAACCCGGCCATTTCCCGGCTGTTGAATGCAACGATGGCTGAGTTGCAGGGCGAAAGTTTCCTCAGTTTCCTGCAAAAGCCCCATGTGCCAGCCTGGTTGGGCTTTCCCATGTACGAGGCATATCGCCGGGGCGAGACGTGGCGCCAACACGATGCCATTTTGCGCACCGGTCGGGGCCAGCAAGTGCCGGTAGCGTTGTCCTGCGCGCCTTTGCCTGCGGAGCAGAAGGCAATGGTGGTGACGGTGCTGGACATGTCTGAAGTGCGTCACCTGCATCAGCAACTGGAATTCCAGGCCGTGACCGACCCGCTGACCGGGCTGCTGAACCGGCGCGGTTTCCATCAGGCGATGGAGAATACGTTGCTGCGCAGCGAACGTAGCGAGCAGGCGCTGGTATTGCTGTACCTGGACCTGGATGGCTTCAAGCGGGTCAACGATACGTTGGGCCATGACGCCGGGGATCGCGTGCTGCGTTGGGTTTCGGAGCAGATGCAAGCATGCCTGCGTTCCTACGACATTCTCGGGCGCATGGGTGGGGATGAATTCACCGCGTTGCTGGAGCTGGAGTTTCCCGAGCAGGCCGCGAAGATCGCGGAAAAGCTCATCGAGCGGGTATCGGTGTGCCAGCAGGTCGATGGTCTGGAGGTGATGCTTGGGGTCAGTATTGGCATCGCGACGTTCCCGGATTGCGGCTCGGACTTGAGCGGCCTGCTACGGGCCGCGGACATTGCCATGTACGAAGCCAAGCGCGCCGGCCGTCAGCAGTATCGTTACTACGACCAGGAAATGAACGGCCGCGCCCGCTCGCGGTTGATGCTGGAAGACAGTGTACGTACCGCCATCGCCAACAAGGATTTCACCTTGGTGTACCAGCCTCAGGTCTGTCTGGAAGACGGGCGTTTGCGCGGCGTCGAAGCGCTGTTGCGCTGGCAGCATCCCAGCGTCGGCGATGTGCCGCCGGGCCTGTTCTTGCCACTGCTGGAAGAGGCGCGGTTGATCAACCAGTTGAGTGCCTGGATCTACCAGCAAGTCGCAGCCCAGCGCCAGGCCTGGCAAGCCACCTTCGACCCCGAACTGGTGTTGAGCGTGAGCCTGAGCAGCAGCCAGTTCAACATGCCCAACCTGGCCAACCAACTGCAGCAGATGCTGGAGCGACATGGGTTACAGGCGCGACAACTGGAGGTGGAAATCGGCGAAGACTGCTTGATGAGCAATCTCGCCGAGTCCACCAAGCAACTCCAGTTACTGCGCCGGATAGGGGTGCGGATTGCCCTGGACGATTTTGGCTGCGGCCAGTGCTCCCTGGCCCATTTGCGCGACTTGGCGTTCGACACCCTCAAGCTCGACCCTCAACTGGTGGCGCGCCTGCCTGGCTCGGTGCGGGATGCGGCGATGGCGCGCAGCATCATCCAACTGTGTGAGCATTTTGGTGTGCTGGTGATCGCCGAAGGCGTGGAGACCCTTGAGCAAACCCAGTGGCTCAAGGCCAATGGCTGCGCCCATATCCAGGGGCCGTGGGCTGCGCTGCCGTTGATGGCCGAGGACGTTGCCGGCTGGTCGTACCCTCGCGCGCTTTGAATTCGCTACACTGGCGCCCGTCCCAATTGCGTTGCAGAGCCCATGACCGCGTTGAAATACCTCCAGGCATACCCCGCCGCGCTCCAGGAGCAAGTGCGCCAGCTGATCGCCAAGGACCAGTTAGGGGCTTACCTGGACCAGCGTTACCCCGAACGCCATGCGGTGCAGAGCGACAAGGCCCTGTACGCCTATGCCCTGGCCTTGAAGCAGGAGCACCTGCGTAACGCGCCGTCTATCGACAAAGTGCTGTTCGACAACCGCCTGGACCTGACCCATCGTGCCTTGGGTTTGCACACCACGATTTCCCGGGTGCAGGGCGGTAATCTCAAATCCAAGAAAGAAATCCGCATCGCTTCGCTGTTCAAGGAGGCGGCCCCGGAGTTTCTGCGCATGATCGTGGTGCACGAGCTGGCGCACTTCAAGGAATCGGACCACAACAAGGCGTTCTATAAACTCTGCCAATACATGATGCCGGGCTACCATCAGGTGGAATTCGACCTGCGTGTGTACCTCACCTGGCGCGATTTGCAGGGCAAGCCCTAACCCCAAGGCGACTGACCATGGATGTGAGCAAGACCAAAAGCAGCTTCTACCGCCGCCTGTACGTGGCGTACTTGATCGACAGCCAACTGGCCAGCAGCGTCCCGGCGCTGACCGAGGCCACCGGCATGCCTCGGCGTACCGCCCAGGACACCATTGCGGCGTTGGCCGACCTGGATATTGTGTGTGAGTTCGAGCAGGAGGACGGTGCGCGTCACCATGCCGGGCGCTATCGGATTCGGGACTGGGGGGCGATTGATCGGGGGTGGATCGAGGCTAATCTGGCGTCGATCAAGCAGGTGTTGGGCTATCCCTGAAGGTCGGCTTTGGCAGGACTGAGGCTATCGCGGGCAAGCCCGGGCTCCCACAGTCCAATGTGGGAGCTGGCTTGTCTGCGATGGCACCCTCAGATGCGCCGCATACCAATATGTGGAATATCATCTTCCAGGTATTCCTCACCCGCCACCACAAACCCATACCGCCCGTAATACCCCTGCAAATGTGCCTGGGCCGAGAGAAAAATCGGCGTTTGCGGCCAGATATCCTCAATGCGCTCAAGCGCCTCCTCCATCATGTGATGCCCCAGCCCGGTGCCCCGTGCCGCTGGCGAAACGATGACGCGACCAATCACCACATCGCCGCCCTGGGACTCCGGGTCCAGCAGGCGCAGGTAAGCCAATAGCTCATTATCTTGCCAGGCCATCAGGTGATGGGTGTCACCCGCCAGGTCCTGCCCGTCGATGTCCTGATACGCGCATTTCTGCTCGACGACGAATACCTCGCTGCGCAAGCGCAGGACGGCATACAGCTGGTCCTTGCCCAAGTCGTCGTGATGTTTGCAAATCCAATCAACCGTCATGATGTGTGCTCTTGTAAAGACGTGCCTGGATAGTAAGCGCGGCGGGCGCTGCTGTCTAAAATTGGCAAATGTGTGAATGGCGTCAATTTGCCATCATTGAGTGCGTGCGCTGCTGGTTGCTTTGTGTAATCTGCAATGCAGGCTCATTGATGAGCTACTGTTATCAGGCCACCGCCTGCCCGCCAAGGACTTTGAGCATGCCGAGATTGACTCGTGCCGTTGCTTTGATCGCAGTGCTGCTGCTGGCCCAGCCGGTGCTGGCACAACGTCTGCGTCTGGTGGCGGATGGCTGGCCGCCCTTCACCGATGCCACCTTGATCAATGGCGGTTTGGCCACGGATATCGTCAGCACGGCCCTGGCCCGTGCGGGGTACGCCAGTGACTTTGAGCAGGTGCCCTGGGCCCGTGCGCTCAAGGGCGTGGGCGATGGGCGCTACGATGTGCTGATCAACGCCTGGTACGACGAGGCCCGCACGCAGTTTGGCCAGTTTTCTGCTGAGTACCTGCTTAATCGTGTGCGCTTTCTCAAGCGCAGCGACGATGACATTGTTTATCACAGCCTGGCCCGACTGCACGATGAGACCATCGCCGTGGTACGCGGTTACGCTTACTCGGCGGCGTTCGATCAAGACTCCCAGCTACAGAAAGTACCCGTGCACAACTTCGCCATGGCGGTGCGCATGCTCGCTGCGCGGCGTGTGCGGTTGACGCTGGAGGACGAATACGTAGCGCGTTATTACCTGGCTCGGGAGTCGCCGCGGGTGCGCAATGCGGTGGCGTTTATGGGCAAGCCGTTGAGCGAGAACAGCCTGCACATTCTGGTCAGTTTGAAGAACCCCGAGCACGCGCAGATTGTCGCCAGCTTTGATCGGGAGATTGCCAGGATGAAGGCTGATGGCAGTTATGCGCGCTTGATGAAGGCGCATGGGATGTAGCGTGCTTGCGGGCCTCATCGCGGGCAAGCCGGGCTCCCACATTTTGCCCGCATTCTTATGTTGGAACTCGGTCAAATGTGGGAACTGGCTTGCCTGCGATAGCGGTCTAAGCCGCACCGGTATCCTTGATCAGATGCGCCGCCAACGTACGCAACGGCCCTAACTGCCGGCAGATCAACGCCAACTGCGTCTGCACCAACCGCTGCGCCTCATCGATCTCATCGGGCATTTGCTCCAGCTCGGCTGCCAACCCCTCCTCGGCATCACTCTGGATCGCAATCGACTGTTTGTTGGCCAGGCCCGTAGCAATCTCATCGATACTCGCCGCCAGTCTGTTGCCCGCGCCTTCGATCAAGTGCTCGCGCACGTCGGCCGGTAACTGAGTATCGCGGTGCGCACCCAACCCCGACAAATAGCTGAGCAAGGTGTGAGACAGCACCAGGAACCGAAAACCCACGTCGGCTTCCTTACGAAAATGCCCCGGCTCCATCAGCATATTGGCCAGGGTGGTGGACAACGCGGCGTCGGCGTTGTGCGCGTTGCGGCGGGCCAGGCGGTAAGCCAGGTCGTCGCTCTTGCCGGCGGCGTATTGCTGCATGATCTGGCGCAGGTAGATGCTGTTGCAGGTCAGGGTGTTGGCCAGCACTTTGTTCAAGCGCCGGCCTTGCCAGTCCGGCAGGAACAGGAATACCGCCAGGCCAGCGATCAGGCTGCCGAGCAAGGTATCGAACAGGCGTGGCAGGAACAGCCCGTAGCCATCACCCACCTGGTTGAAGCAGAACAGCACCATCAGCGTGATCGCCGCCGTCGCCAGGGTGTAGCGGGTGGTGCGGTTGATAAAGAACACCAGGCCCGCGGCGATAGCGAACATCGACTGCACCACCGGGTTGGGGAACAGATCGAACAGCGCCCAGGCCACGGTGAGGCCGATGGCGGTGCCGATAATCCGCTGGCCGAGCTTGCGCCGGGTAGCGCCGTAGCTCGGTTGGCAGACGAACAGGGTGGTGAGGATGATCCAGTAACCCTGGGACGCGTGGATAGCGTGCAGGGTGGCGTAGCCGACGGTCAACGCCAGGGACAGGCGCAGGGCATGGCGAAACAGCAGCGAGGTGGGTGTGAGTTGGGTGCGCAGGCGCGTCCACATTTCCTTGAGGTTGCGCGGGGCGCGGTCCAACAGGTTACTGTCGGTGGCGTCCGCCAGGGCATCGGGATTGCTGGCGTCGCCCAGCAGGCGGTCGAGTGTGGACAGGTTGGCCGCCAAGGCGCGCAATGAACGCAGCAGGCCGCGCCAGGCCGGGTTGCTCTGGATGCGCAGATGCTCCAGGGACGCGTTGAGGTCGCCCAGGGCCTGGGCAAAACTGTCGTCATAGATGAACGGTTGGCGCAGTTGGATCGACTCGGCCAGGGTCTGGCAGGCCTTGCCTTGCTGGCGCAGCAAGCGCTGGCAGCGAAACAGCACATCGCTATGGAAGAAGGCTTCAGTGAGGGCGTTGTAGGGGTAGTGGGAGGAACTGGCGCGCTCGTGGATGTCCTGGGCCAGGAAGTACAGTTTCAGGTAGCGGCTGACCTTCGAGCCCGGTCGCCCATTGCCGACGCGGTGCAGGATGATTTCCTTCGCGGCATTCAGCGCAGCCACTACCCGGCCATTTTGCTGGGCTAATTCCAGGCGCCGCGCTTCCACGTCCAGCTGCCGGATCGGTTCGAACAACGATGACTTGAGCTTGAGGTAGCGCCCCAGCTCGCGGAACAATCGCGCCAGGCTCTGCTGTACCGGCTGGTTGGAAAACAGCGCCTGCCACAGTACGGACAACACACCGTACCAGGCGGCACCGGCCACCAGCAGCAGCGGCTCATGCCAGAAATCCGTGACGGCGCCACCGCGCTGGTCCACGCCGATCATGGTGTATACCGACAGAATCAAGGTGGCCGAAGCAATCGCGCCATAGCGTTCGCCCAGTGCGCCGAGCATGGTCAGGCCGAAACTGGCCAGGGCCAGGGCGATGGCAAATATCCAGGGGTAAGGGAACAGCAGCTCCACCGACAGCGCGGCAATGCTGAAACACACCAGTGTCACCGCCAGCGCGTTGAGGCGGCCTTGCCAGCTGTCATCGGTCTCGGCCAGGGCGCTGGCGATAATCCCCAGGAAGAGCGGGATCAGCAGCGTCATTTCATCCTGGTACCAACACAACGCCATGCTGCCGGTGAGGGCGATGAACACCCGTACGCTGTAGCTGAATTTATCCAGCGCCCACAGGCGCCGCATGGACTGCTTGAACGAGGTCGATGACATGAAGTCTGGAGTCTTCCGGGACGTTGTCGCTAAATTGAGCCAGTAATGACGCCACGGCAAGCGTAGCGATCACATCGGACAGCAAAATTTTCAGTATCACTGCAAAACCAATGTGGGAGCGGGCATGCCTGCGATAACGATGTGGGATTCACTGCCGCTATCGCAGGCAAGCCAGCTCCCACAGGGGATTGCATCTCAAGGTGCACGTCAGGCGTATTGCGCGGCCGCGTAGCCCGAGGCCCACGCCCACTGGAAGTTGAACCCGCCCAGGTGGCCGGTCACGTCCAGCACTTCGCCGATAAAGTACAGGCCGGGGCTTTTCAGCGATTCCATGGTCTTGGAGGACACTTCCCGCGTATCCACCCCGCCCAATGTTACCTCGGCCGTGCGATAACCCTCGGTGCCGGCCGGTACCAGTTGCCAGCTCCCCAGCTTTTGCGCGATATCGGCAATTTCAGCGTGGGTGTACTGCTTCATAGGCTTGGATTCGAACCAGCTTTGGGCCAGCAGGTTGGCCATCTTCTTGGTGAAGATCTCACCCAACAGGGTTTTCAATTCGCTGTTGGGGTGTTCGGCCTGTTGCTGTTGCAGCCAGGCATGGGCGTCGTGGTCGGGCAGCAGGTTGATTTCTACCGTGTCGCCGGAGTGCCAATACGAGGAAATCTGCAAAATCGCCGGCCCGCTCAGGCCGCGATGGGTGAACAGGATATTCTCGCGAAAGCTCTGGCCGTTGCAGCTCACCAGGCAGTCGACCGAGGTGCCGGACAACTCGCCGCACAGCTCCTTGAGCTGGTCGGTGATGGTGAACGGCACCAGCCCGGCGCGGGTCGGCAGCAGTTCATGGCCGAATTGCCTGGCCACTTGGTAGCCGAAACCGGTGGCGCCCAGCGTCGGGATTGACAAGCCGCCAGTGGCGATCACCAGGGATTCACAGCGCAGCTCACCCAGGGTGGTTTGCAGTTGATAGCCGCTTTCGAGCTTGGCGATTGCCTCGATGGAGGTGTCCAGGTGCAGGCTCACGCCGGTCTGGATGCACTCGTCGAGCAGCATGCCGAGGATGTCGCTGGACTTGTTGTCGCAGAACAGCTGGCCGAGTTTCTTCTCGTGGTATGGCACGCCGTGCTTGGCCACCAACCCGATGAAGTCCCACTGGGTATAGCGGGCCAGGGCGGATTTGCAGAAGTGCGCGTTGTGCGAGAGGAAGTTGGCCGGCTCGGTGTACATGTTGGTGAAGTTGCAGCGGCCGCCACCGGACATCAGGATTTTCTTGCCGGCCTTGTTGGCGTGGTCGATCAACATCACCTTGCGCCCACGCCCGGCGGCGGTCAGCGCGCACATCAAGCCTGCGGCGCCGGCGCCAATGATCACAACTTCGGTCGAGCGCACAGCCATGTCCTCACAAAACTATTGATTTGAAATGCAATCAACACTGTGGGAGCTGGCNCCAGCTCCCACAGTGATTCGGTCCTTGCAGTCACTATGTTGTTACAGGATCCGCACGCGCAGCGAACGACCTTTGATCTTGCCGTCATTCAAACGCTGCAACGCCTGCTTGGCGATGCCGCGTTCCACGGCCACGAAAGCCTGGAAGTCAAAGATCGCGATCTTGCCGACCTGGGCACCCGGAATGCCGGCTTCACCGGTCAATGCACCGAGGATGTCGCCTGGGCGCACCTTGTCTTTACGCCCGGCGGCGATGCACAGGGTGCTCATCTGCGGCAGCAACGGGCCACCGCTTTGCGGCTTGAGGTTGTCCAGTTGGTCCCAGTTCAGCGGCGACTTCTGCAGTTGCTCGATGGCCTGGGCGCGGTGGGCTTCGGACGGCGCCACCAGGCTGATGGCGATGCCGGTCTCACCGGCACGGCCGGTACGGCCTACACGGTGGATGTGAATTTCCGAGTCGCGGGCCAGTTCGACGTTGATCACCATGTCCAGGGCGTCGATGTCCAGGCCGCGGGCGGCTACGTCGGTGGCCACCAGCACCGAGGTGCTGCGGTTGGCAAACATCGCCAGTACCTGGTCACGGTCGCGCTGTTCCAGGTCACCATGCAGGCCAACAGCGGAAATGCCTTTGGACGTCAGGTGGTCGACGGTTTCCTGCACTTGCTGCTTGGTGAAGCAGAACGCCACGCACGAAGCAGGGCGGAAGTGCGCCAGCACCTTGGTCACGGCGTCCATGCGTTCTTCCGGGGAGATCTCGTAGAAGCGCTGTTCGATCTGATCGTCGGAGTGGAACGCTTCGGCTTTCACTTGCTGAGGCGCACGCATGAACTTGGAGGCCAGTTGCTTGATGCTCACCGGGTAAGTGGCCGAGAACAGCAGGGTCTGGCGGCGCGGTGGGGTCTTGCTGATGATGTCTTCGATGGCGTCGTAGAAGCCCATGTCGAGCATGCGGTCGGCTTCGTCGAGGATCAGGGTGTTCAAGCCGTCCAGCACCAGTGAACCTTTACGCAGGTGCTGCTGGATGCGGCCCGGGGTGCCGACGATGACGTGGGCGCCGTGCTCCAGGGAGGCAATCTGTGGGCCGAGGGACACGCCGCCGCACAGGGTCAGTACCTTGATGTTGTCTTCGGCACGGGCCAGGCGACGGATTTCCTTGGCGACCTGGTCGGCCAGTTCGCGGGTCGGGCACATCACCAGCGCCTGGCACCCGAAGTAGCGCGGGTTGATCGGGTTCAGCAGGCCGATGCCGAATGCGGCAGTCTTGCCGCTGCCGGTCTTGGCCTGGGCAATCAGGTCCAGCCCTTTGAGGATCACCGGCAAGCTTTGCGCCTGGATCTGCGTCATCTCGACGTAACCCAGCGAGTCGAGGTTAGCCAGCATGGCGGCGGACAGGGGCAAAGTATTAAAAGCGGTGGCGATGGTAGTCACGGGACTGGCTCTGCAAAACAAAATGTCGCGCAGTGTAACAGGCCCCCTTGGGTTTCTTTGTATGTTCTCGACGAGGAGTAGGGGGGCGCGGCAAGTTATCAGCTGCAAGCCGCAAGCTTGAGGCTTACAACTTGAAGCTTGCAGCTGCTTCAATGCTCGATATCGTGCTCGCGGCTGACCACCCGTTTGCCGTCCTTGGGCGACAGCTGCAGGAAGATCGCCGCTGCCAGCATCGCCATGAGGCCCACGGTGAGGAAGGTCAGTTGGAAGGCGCCCAGCACGGTATTGACCCCGTCATTGCCGGCTTCGGCGGTAAAGCCGCCGAGCAATGCACCGGCACAGGCCACGCCCAGGCTCAGGGACAATTGCGCCACTACCGACAGCAAGCTGTTGCCACTGCTGGCCTGGGCGTCGTCGAGGTCGATCAGGGTGACGGTGTTCATGGCGGTAAATTGCAGGGAGTTGATGGCCCCCAGTACCGCCAGCATGGCCAACAGCAGCGGGTAGGGCGTTTGTTCGCTGACCAGGCCCATGCTCGCCAGCATCAGGCCCAGGGCCAGGGTGTTGCCGGTCAGGACGATGCGGTAGCCGAGGCGCTCGATAAGCGGGCGTGCGATGGACTTGGCGAACATCGCCGCCGCCGCCAGTGGCAACATGCTCATGCCGGCTTCCGACGGCGAATAGCCCAGCGCCACCTGCAGCAGCAGCGGTACCAGGAACGGCAATGCGCCGCTGCCCAGGCGCGCAAACAGATTGCCCAGGATCCCCACGGCAAAGGTGCGCGTCTTGAACAGCACCGGCGAGAACAGCGGGTTATCGATATGCCCGGCGCGCAGCCAGTACGCCGCCAGGCAGGCGAACCCGCCGAACAGCAGCAATATCACGCGCAGATGCGGCAGGTGCAGTTCGCCCAGGCCTTCCATGGCGATGGTGATCAGCACCATCGCCGCGCCGAACAGCAGAAAGCCCAGGCCGTCGAAGCGCGTGCGCTCGCTGCCGCGCAGGTCGGGGATGAATTTCCACACGGCGTAGCAACCGATCATGCCCACCGGCAGGTTGATCAGGAAGATCCAGTGCCAGGTCAGGTATTGCACCATCCAGCCGCCCATTGTCGGGCCAAGCAAGGGGCCGAGCAGGCCGGGAATGGTGATGAAGCCCATGATCCGCACCAACTCGGAGCGCGGATAAGCCCGCAGTACCACCAGCCGTCCGACCGGCAGCATCAGCGCACCGCCCAGGCCCTGGATCACCCGTGCGCCCACCAGCATGCTCAAGCTACTGGACAGCGCACACAGCAGCGACCCGATGCTGAACAGCATGATCGCGCCAAAGAAAATTTTCTTGGTGCCAAAGCGGTCAGCGATCCAGCCCGACGCCGGAATCAGCAAGGCAACGGTGAGCATGTAGGCGATCACCACCCCTTGCATGCGCAGCGGGTTTTCCGCGAGGTCCTGCGCCATGGCCGGTAGCGCGGTGTTGAGAATCGTCCCGTCCAGCGACTGCATGAAGAAGGCAATCGCTACCACCCAGGGGAGCCAGCGGGCGGTCTTGGCATCGAGAGGGGCACGATTCGGCATGGGATCCCTTTTAATTAGCAGGCTATGTGTTGGCGATTATGCGCCATCCGTCGCCGCTTTTCCCACTGGCGGTTCGTCTATATCTGACAATGTCACCTGCTCGCCCACCAGGAAATCCAGCAACGCCCGATGCACTGCCAGCGCGGCTTCGCGGGACTCCAGGTCCAGCAGATGGCCGGTGTGTTCGGCCACCGCAAAGCTGCTGCGGCCTACGTAGTGTTTGAACAGCTGGGCTTCGTCGGCCGGCGTGTATTCGTCCAGCGCGCCGTTGAGAAAGTGCACCGGTGTTTCAATCTGCCGCAGTGCCGGCAAGTAGTTGCCATCGCCCAAGCCCAGCACCTGATGGATATGAAAGCGCGCCTGGCGGTATTCGGTGGTGGCCATGGTCGACAGGTGTCGATGGTTATTGCGCTTGAGGCGCGGCGACAGGTATTTGCCAACCGTTTCGTTGAGCAGATGGCCGACCGCCGACTTGTCATCGGCCTCGATCAGCACACGCACGCGCTCGACATATTCCAGCATCGCCTGGTTGAGGTTGGGCGCCAGGGCCATCACCACCGAGCTTTCGATGGAGGGCGGGTTGTGCGCCAGGGTCAACAGCGTGGAGATGCCGCCCCATGAGGCCGAAACCAGATGGTTGACCGCAAAGCGTGCTACCAAGGCACGCAGGATTTGCACCTCGTCGTCCTTGGTGACTAGGTCGAGTTCGGTGTTGTGCTCGCGTGACAAGCCAGAGAATGGCAAGTCGAACAGCAGCACATTGAAGTGCTCGGCCAGGCATTTGCTGGTGCGGGCAAAGGAGCGTGTGGTGGACAACGCGCCATTGACCATCAGTACGGTTTTTCTATGCGGGTCGTTACCCAGTTGCTCTACGTGAACGTTGTAGTGCTTGTACAGTTTTTCTATGACGAAACTTCCATGGTTCATGTCAACGCTCCAGCTTGCCTTTCCCGGGCAAGGTTATGCTCTCGTGGGCAGGGGTGGCGAGAAGCCATTAACCGTTATAACGAGGAATAAGCAGAGCGACAACATGCCGAACGGCCAAAGTAGGCGGGATAGAAGTTTCGTCGCAGCGCAGGTTATTGAACTGTAGGAGCGAGCTTGCTCGCGAAAAACGACAACGATAACGCAGCGCTGACAGCCAGCCCGCGGTGTCTGTACGTTCTTCGCGAGCAAGCTCGCTCCTACAGTTTATAAAGTCAGCGTCAAACGGTTTACCAAAGCGCCTGGCAACAGGTTGGAAGCGGTGTTGCGCTGGTCATAGGTACTGGCCGACAACAGCAGCTCCCGATCAGCGGTCAGCGCTTCCAATTGCGAACCGAGCAACTGATAGAAACTGTCATCAAAGCGCATGGTGCTGACCGGCGCCTTGATCTCGCCGTTTTCCACCCAGAAGGTCGCAAAGCGCGTCATGCCGGTCAGGCGCGCTGCTGGCAGGTCGGAGTAGTTCAGGTACCAGAGGTTGCTGATATACAGACCGGTGCCCAACTGCTTGAGAATATCGGCCTGGGCCAGGCTGCCGGCCGCCATTTGCAGGGCGCTGGGCGACTCGTCGCTGCTGGCGCCGTTGGTGCTCAAGCCGTATTCGGCGGCGCTGCGCGAGTTGACCAACTGGCCCTCGGCTTTGCCTGCGTTGATCAGGGTGACATCCTCACGCGGGTAGCCTTCAGTGGAAAACGCCTGGCTCAGGGAGCCGCTGATCTGCTCATCCACCGTCACCAGCGGGCTCAATGACTGATCACCCGCGTACAGGCGTTGCAACGAACTGCCTTTGCTCGCGATGGCCTGGGCCGAAAAACCACCCCAGGTGATGATGCTGATGATTTCTTCCAGCGCTGCCGGCGCCAGGTAGGCGCGGTACTGGCCGGGCGCCAGGGTGTGGAGCGGGCGACCGAGAAACGCCAGTTGCTCACGGGCCTGTTGGAAACGGGCGGCGAATTCGGCGCTGTTCCAGGTGTGCCCGGCGTAGCTGGCTTTTACCGCTTCGCCATTGGCGTGGAACAGGCTGAAGTCGAAATTGAAGCTGTTAGCCCGGTGCCAGCCGAACGCCCCCGATGAGCTGGCGAAACCACGGCTGATCGGGCCGGCGGCGTAGAAGCCAACCAGGTCCACGCCATCGGCGGCCTGGCTGATGTCGTCCAGCACTTGGGCCAGTTCCGGCAGCGGGCGCAGCTGTTCGTTATGGCTGTGCCAGGCGTCGGGGTTCAGCAGCAGGTACGGGTCAGGCGGCAACAGCGGCAAGGTCTCGCGCAGTTGTTGCAGGCCATTCGCCAGGCGCTGGCGATCCAACTGCGCCTCGCCCGACAGGGTGATACCCAGGTCGGCGTGGCGCCCATCGTTGATCAGCTTGAGGTTCAGGCTGGCCTGCTGTACCTGGCCGGCCTGGCGTACCTGCGCGTGGTTGAAGCGCACGAACTCGGACGCTTCATCCGCGTAGCCGAGTTGAAAGTGTTCTTGATCGGTGACCGCCTGCTTGAGCCAATCCACCAGAGCCTTGAAGTGGTTCATCAGGCATCTCCCCCAAATACATCGACATTGCTGAATACACAGGCCGGCGACGCATGGCCGACACGGATCACCTGGTTGGGTTCGCCCTTGCCGCAGTTCGGCGTGCCCAAGACTTTGAAGGTGCTGGCGTCGCCTACCGCGCTGAGCTTGCGCCAGAACTGCGCGGAAATCGCCCGGTAGTTGGGGTTCTTCACCACGCCCTTGAGTTCGCCGTTTTCGATCAACTGGCCCCACTCGCAGCCGAACTGGAATTTGTTGCGCGCATCGTCGATGGACCACGAACGGTTGGTCGACATCAGGATGCCGCTCTCAATGCCGCCCACCAATTGCGCGAGGCTTTTATCCCCAGGTTCGATATTCAGATTGGCCATGCGGTCGATGGGCGCACGGTTCCAGCTGCAGGCGCGGCTGTTGGCGACGCCTGGCAGGTTGGCGCGAAATTGCGATAAGGCCCCGCCCAAGGGCTTGAGCAGCAGGCCTTCGCGAATCAGAAATTGCTTGCTGGCAGGCGTGCCGTCGTCGTCATGAGCGTAGCTGGCAAGCTGTTCGGGGATGTCCGGGTCGAAGGTGACGTTGAGCAGCGGTGAGCCATATTGCAGGTGGCCGAAGTCGCTGGCTTTCACAAAACTGGTGCCGGCGTAATTGCGCTCGTCACCAAGGATGCGATCCAGCTCCAGCGGATGGCCGATCGACTCGTGGATCTGCAGGATCATTTGGTCGGGCATCAGCAGCAGGTCACGCGGGCCGTGGGGCGTATTCGGTGCGAGCAGCAATTGCAGGGCTTCGTCGGCCACCTTGCGGGCGGCGCCCACCAGGCCAAAACGCTGGATCACCCCGGCACTGCCTTGCTGGCCGAAGTTGGTACCGCCCAGGGTACGGGTCTGGCTGTCGTTGCCGTCGAAGGCGGTCACACTCAGGCCCGGAAAGACAAAGCGCTGGGCCTGACGCAATTGCGCGCCAGCGCTGTTGAGATAGATCTGTTCAACCCGCGTGGTCCCCAGGCTGACTTCCCAGCTCACCAGGCGCTCATCCTTGGGCACGGCGGCGGACTCATCGCCGAGCAATTGGTAGCAGTCGCTCAGGGATGGGAAGGGCTGGTCGAGGTCGGGCGACAGGTAGTCGGCGACGTCGCTGGACACTGGCTGCTGGTGCAGGTCGAGCAGGGCGTGAGGCTTGATCAACCGGGCTTGCTGTTCAGCGCGCTCAAGGGCGGCTTGCAGGCCGGCAAGGGAAATATCGTTGGTCGCTGCGTAGGCTTCCACGCCGTTGAGACGCACGGTAAGCATGGCGCCTTCGTCGTGGCCCAGGTGAGGCGGCTCGGCGACGTTCTTGCGTACTGACAGGTACTGACCGGATTCGCGCACGTAGCGCAGGGAGAAAAATTCGGCGGTGGTGCGCAGGGCACCGAAGTGTTTCTTGAGCGTGGCGTGGTGTTCGAACATGGGGCCTTCCTTGTGGGCGGCTCGGCGCGGGCAGGCGAACAGAGTAGGCCTGGGCGGGGAGCTGATCAAGGGAGGTTTTGTTGTGTGATCGTTCCCACGCTCTGCGTGGGAATGCCACCCTGGACGCTCTGCGTCCGCTCTTGAAGGGCGTGACGCAGAGCATCACAGGATGCGTTCCCACGCGGAGCGTGGGAACGATCAATCACTGGGGTGTTTCGGTTACTGCGCCAATGGCCCTACTTCACGCATCGGCTTGCCACGCACCGGCGCATCGCCTGCTACGTAGTAGTCAGCGGTGCTGCGCGGCAGTGGCTTGCGGCCACGGATCTTGTCGGCGATTTTCTCGGCGATCATGATCGTTGGCGCGTTCAGGTTGCCGGTGGTGATGATCGGCATGATCGAGGCATCGACCACACGCAAGCCCTGCATGCCATGCACGCGGCCTTCGCCATCGACTACGGCCATCTCGTCGGTGCCCATCTTGCACGAGCAGGACGGGTGGAACGCGGTCTCGGCGTGCTCGCGGATGAACTTGTCCAACTGTTCATCGGTTTGCACTTCAATGCCGGGGCTGATTTCGCGGCCACGGTACGGGTCCAGTGCCGGCTGCTGCATGATTTCACGGGTCAGGCGGATGCCATCGCGGAACTCCTGCCAGTCCTGCTCGGTGGCCATGTAATTGAAGAGGATGCTCGGGTAGTCCCGTGGGTTCTTCGACTTCAGCTGGATACGGCCACGGCTTGGCGAACGCATGGAGCCCATGTGCGCCTGGAAACCGTGCTCTTTCACACCGTTGCTGCCGTTGTAGTTAATCGCTACCGGCAGGAAGTGGTACTGGATGTTTGGCCACTCGAACTCTTCACGGGTACGGATAAAACCGCCCGCTTCGAACTGGTTGCTGGCGCCGATGCCGGTGCCGTTGAACAGCCATTCGGCACCAATCGCCGGCTGGTTGTACCAGAGCAGCGAGGGGTACAGCGACACTGGCTGGGTGCACGCGTATTGCAGGTACAGCTCAAGGTGGTCCTGCAGGTTTTCACCCACGCCAGGCAGGTCGTGAACCACCGGGATGTCGAGGCTTTCCAGCAGTTTGGCCGGGCCGACACCGGAGCGTTGCAGCAGTTGCGGCGAAGCGATTGCGCCACTGCACACCAGCACTTCTTTGCGCGCACGGGCTTCAACGCGTTCTTCGGCAGCGCCGATCAGGTAACGCACGCCGACCGCACGCTTGCCTTCGAACAAGACTTTGTCGGTGAGGGCATGGGTGACGATGGTCAGGGTCGAGCGCTTTTTAGCCGTGTCCAGGTAGCCGCGTGCGGTGCTGGCGCGACGGCCGTTCGGCGTGACAGTACGGTCCATCGGGCCGAAGCCTTCTTGCTGGTAGCCGTTCAAATCTTCGGTACGTGGGTAACCGGCCTGTACGCCCGCTTCAACCATGGCGTGGAACAGCGGGTTGTTGCCCGCTTTCGGCGTGGTCACGCTGACCGGGCCGTCGCCACCGTGCCAATCGTTGGGGCCGATGTCGCGGGTTTCGGCTTTGCGGAAATACGGCAGGCAGTCCAGGTAGGTCCAGTCTTCCAGGCCCGGCAGCTTCGACCAGTTGTCGTAGTCCATGGCGTTGCCGCGGATGTAGCACATGCCGTTGATCAGGGAAGAACCACCCAGGCCCTTGCCGCGCCCGCATTCCATCCGGCGGCCGTCCATGTGTGGCTCTGGATCGGTTTCGTAGGCCCAGTTGTAGCGGCGGCCTTGCAGCGGGAAAGCCAGGGCGGCTGGCATCTGGGTGCGGAAGTCGAGGCGGTAGTCCGGGCCACCGGCCTCCAGCAGCAAAACAGTGACGCCTTCGTCTTCGGTCAGACGGGTCGCCAGGGTGTTACCGGCAGAGCCGGCACCCACAATGATGTAATCGTATTCTTGGGACATGAATGTACCCTCGTAAAATGGGTTCAGGCTGCTTTTGTGGCGAGGGAGCTTGCTCCCGTTCGACTGCGCAGCAGTCGCAAAATCAGCGCTCGAGTTCTGTCTGAAAGAACTACTGGGTCTGGAATGGGGCTGCTTCGCAGCCCAGCGGGAGCAAGCTCCCTCGCCACAGAGGAGCATTCCAGGCCCATAAGGTGTTAGAACACCGAGGCGTAATCGCCCAACTCAACCTGTACCGATTTGATGCGGGTGAAGTTGTTCAGCGAGCTGATCCCGTTCTCACGGCCCACCCCCGACTGCTTGTAGCCGCCAACCGGCATCTTCGCGTCGGACTCGCCCCAGGCGTTGATCCAGCAGATACCGGCTTCCAACTGATGAATCACGCGGTGGGCGCGGTTCAGGTCCTTGGTCACCAGGCCAGCGGCCAGGCCGAAGTCGGTGTCGTTGGCACGGCGGATCACTTCTTCTTCGGTCTCGTAGGTGAGGATGCTCATCACCGGGCCGAAGATTTCTTCACGCACGATCACCATGTCATCGGTGCAGTCGGTGAACACGGTCGGGGCCACGAAGGCGCCTTTGGCGAAGTCACCCTCGGTCAGGCGGTCGCCGCCGCACAGCAGGCGGGCGCCTTGCTCTTTGCCTTTGGCGATGTAGCCCAGCACGCTTTCCATGTGGGCAAAGCTGACCAGCGGGCCGAAGTTGGTGTTTTCGTCTTCCGGGTTGCCGATGCGAATACGCGCCACACGCTCGACGATCTTGGCTTCGAACGCGGCTTGCAGGTGCTTGGGCACGAACACGCGGGTGCCGTTGGTGCAGACCTGACCGGAGCTGTAGAAGTTGGCCATCATGGCGGTGTCGGCGGCGCGGTCGAGGTCGGCGTCGTCGAAAATGATCAGCGGGGACTTGCCGCCCAGCTCCATGGTCACGTCCTTGAGCGAGGAGCTCGACGCGCTGGCCATGACTTTCTTGCCGGTGTCGGTGCCGCCGGTGAAGGAGACTTTCTCAATGCGCGGGTGCTCGGTCAGCCAGGTGCCGACTTCACGGCCGCTGCCGGTCAGTACGTTGAACACGCCCGCTGGAACGCCAGCCTCGGTGTAGATCTCGGCCAGTTTCAGGGTGGTCAGCGAGGTGACTTCGCTTGGCTTGAAGATCATCGCGTTACCGGCAGCCAGGGCCGGTGCGGATTTCCACAGGGCGATCTGGATCGGGTAGTTCCACGCGCCGATACCGGCAACCACGCCCAGCGGCTCGCGGCGGGTGTAGACAAACGAGGTGTCGCGCAGTGGGATCTGCTCGCCTTCGATGGCAGGTACCAGGCCGGCGTAGTATTCCAGCACGTCAGCGCCGGTGACGATGTCGACGTACTTGGTTTCGGAGAAGGCTTTACCGGTGTCCAGGGTTTCCAGGGCGGCCAGTTCATCGTTGCGCTCGCGCAGGATGTCCACGGCACGGCGCAGGATGCGCGAACGTTCCATGGCGGTCATGGCGGCCCAGATTTTCTGGCCTTTTTCAGCGCTGGCCACGGCACGTTCAACGTCGTCTTTGGTGGCGCGTTGCACTTGGGCGAGAACTTCACCGTTAGCCGGGTTGATGGCTTCGAAGGTGGCATCGCTGCCAGCGTCGCTGTAGCCGCCGTCAATGTAGAGTTTTTGCAGGTCGAAACGGGCCATAAAGTCCTCGCAAGTGCATAAGTGGTTGGCGTTACCCGCCGAACAGTGGGCCATGGGGGTGTGGCAACACTGAGCGGCGGACGTTCAGGGGTTGAGCATTTATAAGGGCTCTAACTCACCTGCTTGGCCAATTGGAAATCCATGTATTCGTAAGCGATCCGTTGCGCCTGCTCCGTGTCGAAAGCGTCTCCCGACAGGGCGCCGCGCAACCACAAACCGTCGATCAAAGCCGCCAGCCCGCGGGCTGCGCTGCGTGCCTCGGGTAGCGGCATCGCACGGCGGAACTGGCAACACAGGTTGGAATACAGACGGTGATCGTTGATCCGCTGCAACCTGTGCAATGACGGGTGGTGCATGCTGGTGGCCCAGAAGGCCAGCCAGGTTTTCATTGCCGGGCCGTTGACCTGGCTGGCGTCGAAGTTGCCTTCGATGATCACCTGAAGGTGCGCCCGTGGGCTGTCATCCTTCAAGGCACGCCTGCGCTCTTGCACGTTCTCGATCAGCGCATTCATTAGGTAGCGCATCGTCGCTGCGATCAGGCCGTTCTTGTCCTGAAAGTAGTGGCTGATGATGCCGTTCGAGACGCCGGCCAGACGGGCGATCAGCGCAATGCTGGCATCTCCCATCCCGACCCGATCGATGGCCGTCAACGTGGCTTCGATCAACTGCTGGCGGCGTATGGGTTGCATACCGACCTTGGGCATGTAGCACCTCTCCTTAGGCCTGCCGATGGGCGATCCACGTCCGTCGGCTTGAGGGCCAGTCTATTTTGTTTTGATTGAACGTTCAATCAACAAAGAATAAGATCTGCGACAAATGGTCGCTGCCTACAGATGTTTCCTACCTGCGAGCTGCAACCTTCGACACCTGCAAAAACCCTTGAAACAGGCCACTTCAGAGCCTGATCACCGCTTAGGCGGGCTCAAGAATTTTGGGGTGTCTTTATAACACCCGTCCGTCGACTGCCGAAAAATCGATGTCCCGGGATAACCGTTGCCTTGTGTTTCTCTCTCGCACTGCCTGGAGCATCTGCGCCATGAGTTCTGCCTCTCTTATAAAGACCCCACCGGAAAAGGTCCGGGTCAACGGTTGGGTGTTCTACACCTCCACCGCGCTGATTTTATTGTTGACCGCCATTCTGATCGTCGCCCCGCAGGAGGCCGGGCGCATGCTCGGTGTCGCACAGGCCTGGCTGTCGAAAAGCTTTGGCTGGTACTACATGGTGGTCATCGCCGCCTACCTGGTGTTTGTGGTCGGCCTGGCGTTTTCGTCCTATGGGAAACTTAAGCTGGGTGCGAAGGACGATACCCCAGACTTCAGCTACGGCGCCTGGGCCGGCATGTTGTTCTCGTCGGGTATCGGCATCTCGCTGTTGTATTTCGGTGCGTCCGAGCCGTTGGACCATTACTTCAACCCGCCCGAAGGCGCTGCCGCCAGCAATGGCGCGGCACGCCAGGCGCTGCAGCTGACCTTCCTGCACTGGGGCCTGCACGGCTGGGCGATCTATGCGCTGGTCGGCCTGGCCGTGGCGTACTTTGCGTACCGCCACAACCAACCGCTGGCCCTGCGTTCGGCGCTGTACCCGCTGGTGGGCGAGCGTTGGGTGAAGGGCGCGGCTGGCCATGCGGTAGACGGTTTCGGCATGTTCGTGACCCTGCTGGGCCTGGTGACCAACCTGGGGATCGGCTCGATGCAAGTGTCGTCGGGGCTGGAAAACCTGTTCGGCATGGAGCACAGCAATACCAATTTGCTGATCGTGATCATCGTGATGAGCACCGTGGCGACCATTGCCGCCGTGTCGGGTGTGGAAAACGGTATTCGTCGTCTGTCCAACCTCAACATCGTGCTGTTCAGCGGTTTGCTGATCTTCGTGCTGTTGTTCGGCCCTACCTTGCACCTGCTCAATGGCCTGGTGCAGAACACCGGTGATTACCTCAACGGTATCGTGCTGAAAACCTTCGACCTGTATGTGTACGAAGGCGACGGTGCCAAGACCGAACGCTGGATGGGCCTGTGGACCTTGTTCTACTGGGCCTGGTGGATTTCCTGGGCGCCATTTGTGGGCATGTTCATCGCGCGTATTTCCCGTGGTCGCACCGTGCGCGAACTGGTGGCTGGCGTATTGCTGATCCCGCTGGGCTTTACCCTGGCGTGGCTGTCGATCTTCGGCAACTCGGCCCTGGACCTGGTGCTGAACCACGGGGCGGTGGAGTTGGGCAAGACGGCGCTGGAGCAACCGTCCATGGCCATCTACCAGCTGCTTGAGCATTACCCAGCGTCGAAAGTGGTGATCGGCGTGTCGATCTTCGTGGGCTTCGTGCTGTTCCTGACGCCTGCGGATTCCGGCGCGGTGATGATGGCCAACCTTTCCTGCAAAGGCGGCAATGTGGATGAGGATGCGCCGCACTGGTTGCGTATCTTCTGGTCGGCGGTGATCACCCTGGTGACCATCGGCCTGCTGTTTGCCGGCAACTTCGAAGCCATGCAAACCATGGTGGTGCTGGCGGGGCTGCCGTTCTCTGTGGTGCTGGTGTTCTTTATGTTCGGTTTGCACAAGGCCATGCGCCAGGACGTGGCTACCGAACAGGAGCAGGCGCAATTGGCCGAACGCGGGCGTCGTGGTTTCAGCGAGCGCTTGACCGCCCTGGACCTGCAACCGAGCCAGGCCACCGTGCAGCGCTTTATGGACAAGCACGTAACGCCGGCGTTGGAAGAAGCCGCGAGTGCGTTGCGTGATCAGGGCCTGGAAGTGCAGACCCTGCTGGGCAAATCCAAGCGCTGCATCGGCGTGCGGATCGAGATGGACGAGGGCAACCCGTTTGTCTACGAAGTGAGCCTGGATGGCTACTCGGCGGCACCGGCTGACCTGCCTGAAGAAGAGCGCACCCGTTACTACCGTGCCGAGGTGTACCTGCACAACGGGCCGCAGGAGTATGACCTGATGGGCTTCACCCAGGAACAGATCACCCGGGATGTGCTCGATCAGTTTGAAAGCCATCGGCAGCTCCTTGGCCGGGTCTATAGCTGATAGTTGAAGCCTGGTGGTGTCTTCCCTGACATGATCGTTCCCACGCTCTGCGTGGGAACACCGCCATGGACGCTCCGCGTCCCGCTCTTGAAGTCGTGACGCGGAGCGTCACAGGGTGCATTCCCACGCAGAGCGTGGGAACGATCCACAGGGTTCTAGCCCAGGTTCTTGCCCAGCAGGGCGTGGTAGAGCTCACTGTCTCCCAAAATCCCTACCACCTTGTTGTTGTCATGCAGCACCAGCTTGTTGCCTGTCTGGTAGCGAATCTGCAACGCATCGCGCATGCCGATGTTCGAGTCCACCAACGTCGGTACGCGGCCCAAGCCTTCCACGGCTTGCCCTGGCGCCCAGTTCTGCAGGTTCATCGTCACGCCATTCTGGCGTGCGCCCTGGATGGTGTTGCCTTCAGCCAGGTCCAGCCAGGAGTCGCCACCCGGATCAAGGCACACCGAACCATTCACACGCGTGCAGTTATCCAGGGTGCGCATCAGGCTGCGCCCGCACAGCACGTTCAACGGGTTGGTATGGGCGACAAAGGTGCGCACATAGTCGTCCGCCGGGTTCAGCACGATCTCTTCCGGCACGCTGTACTGGATGATCTTGCCGTCTTTCATGATCGCGATACGGCTGCCGAGCTTGAGTGCTTCATCCAGGTCGTGGCTGACGAACACGATGGTCTTGCTCAATTTGCGTTGCAGTTCCAGTAGCTCATCTTGCAAGCCTTGGCGGATCAGCGGGTCGAGGGCAGAGAAGGGTTCGTCCATCAGCAGGATATCGGCGTCCATCGCCAGGGCGCGAGCCAGGCCGACGCGCTGCTGCATACCGCCGGACAACTCGTCGGGCTTCTTGTTGCGCCATTGGCTCAGGCCCACCAGTTCGAGTTTCTCGTCCACCAGTGTGCGTCGTTCTTTCTCTGGGCGGCCCTGCATCTCCAGGCCGAAGCTGATGTTCTCGCGCACCGTCAGCCATGGCATCAGGGCGAACTTCTGGAACACCATGGCGATGCGTTTGGTGCGCATCATTTTCAGCTCTGCGGGGGTGCAGGAGGCGATGTCGATCTGACGCCCTTCATGCTCCACAAACAGCTGGCCACGGCTGACGGTATTGAGGCCGTTGATGCAGCGCAGCAAGCTGGATTTGCCTGAGCCCGAGAGGCCCATCAGCACACAGATCTCGCCTTTCTCGATATCCAGGCTGGCGTTCTCGACGCCGACGATCTGCCCGGTCTTCTTCAGGATTTCGTTACGGCTCATGCCCTGGTCCAGCAGCTTGAGCGCTTCGCGTGGGTCTTTGGAAAAGATCACGTCGACTTTGTCGAATCGGATAATGCTCATGCATCACCCCCTACTTTAGCGTCGGGTTGTTTGCAGATACGGTCGAGCATGATGGCGAGCAACACAATGGCCAGGCCCGCTTCAAAGCCCAGCGCAATATCGGCAGTGTTGAGTGCGTTGACCACTGGCTTGCCGAGGCCGTCGGCGCCTACCAGGGCGGCGATCACCACCATCGACAGCGACAGCATGATGCATTGGGTAATGCCGGCGGCGATGCTCGGCATGGCGTGGGGCAGTTCAATGCGTGAGAGCAACTGGCGGCGCGAGCAGCCAAAGGCCTTGCCGGCGTCCATCAGCTCTTGCGGCACATCGCGGATACCCAGGTAGGTCAGGCGGATCGGCGCGGCAATCGCGAACACCACCGTGGAAATCAGCCCAGGCACCACACCCAGCCCGAAGAGGGTCAGGGTAGGGATGAGGTAGACGAAGGTCGGCACGGTCTGCATCAGATCGAGTACCGGCCGCATCATGGTGTAGAACATCGGCTTATGCGCGGCAACAATGCCCAGCGGCACACCGATGACCACGCAGACCAGGGTGGCGAACAGCACCTGCGCGAGGGTTTCCATGGTTTCCTGCCAGTACCCCAGGTTGAGGATCAGCAGGAAGGAGGCGATGACAAAAACAGTCAGTCCCCATTTACGTTGAATAAAGTGAGCCAGCAGCGCAATCAGACCGATCAATGCCAGTGGATTGAACCAGGTCAGCGCAAACGTCACGCCGTGGATCATCGTTTCCAGTGTCGATGCGATTGCGTCGAAGTAGTTGGCACCGTGTTGGGTCAACCAGTCGACGAAGGCAGCGATGTACTGGCCTAGTGGGATTTTCTGTTCAGTCAGCATGGTAGTGAATGTCCACATGCGAAGGGGAAAACATCCCAGGCCAGCGCACCGGCCTGGGGTCAGCGGGTGCTATTTGGCGAGGTAAGCTTTAACGGCATCGAGCCCTGGTTTGCCATCAACGGTGGTGACACCGGCGAGCCAGGTGTCGAGCACTTGCGGGTTCTTCTGCAGCCAGGCCTTGGCGGCAGCATCGGCCTTCATCTTGTCGTCCAGGACGTTACCCATCAGGGTGCTTTCCATGTCGAGGGCGAACACCAGGTTTTTCAGCAACTGACCAACGTTGCTGCATTCCTGGGTGTAGCCTTTGCGGGTGTTGGTGTAGATGGTGGCCTGGCCGTAGTTGGGGCCGAACGAGTCGTCACCACCGGTCAGGTACTTCATCTTGAAGCGAGTGTTCATCGGGTGCGGTTCCCAGCCGAGGAACACGATGGCCTGGTTGCGCTTGGAGGCGCGTTCAACCTGGGAGAGCATGCCGGCTTCGCTGGATTCGACCACCTTGAAACCGGCGGTTTTCAGGCCGAAGGCATCTTTGTCGATCAGCGTCTGGATGGTGCGGTTGCCATCGTTACCCGGCTCGATGCCGTAGATCTTGCCGCCCAGCTCATCCTTGAATTTGGCGATGTCGGCGAAGTCTTTCAGGCCCTTCTCATACAGCGCCTCTGGGACCGCCAGGGTGTACTTGGCGTTCTCCAGGTTGGCGCGCACGGTTTCCACGGTGCCGGCATCACGGTACTGCTTGATGTCGTTTTCCATGGTCGGCATCCAGTTGCCGAGGAAAATGTCCATGTTCTTGCCGTCGGCCAGGGACTTGTAAGTCACAGGTACCGAAATCATCGTGGTGCGCGGCTTGTAGCCCAGGCCCTTGAGGATCTCGCTGGTGGTCGCGGTGGTGACGGTGATGTCGGTCCAGCCGACATCGGAGAAGTTGACGGTCTTGCACTGTTCCGGTTCTGCGGCGTATGCCACGACTGGCAGACTCAGCATGGCGGCCAACAACAACGAGGGTGAACCTTTCATGTGGGTAGACTCCTGTGTCTTTTCTGGCGGCATTCGCCGCGCTTTATAAGTGTTGCGGTTGGAGCGTGCGACAACAGCTCTGGCGCGGTGCCTTGCAAACGAGTCGAGACTGATCATGTACCAGTGAAAATCTGACGCCTACAGGGGGCGTCGTATCCAGTACAGGGAGGGTCGCATCCAGTACCGATGACGTCGCTTACAGGTTTTTCCGAAGGTAAAACTGCTGTTTTTACCCTTCTGCACCGCAAAAAACGGCCAAAACTGGCGTTCGCACGCGAGCGCCGCTGGTGAGCATGAGTGCGTCGGTGTGAGACGCCGTGATGACGAATAAAAGCTTGATGATGCCGCCATCTGGGCGATCTGAGCGTAGCACCTCGTTCAAGCCCGGCCCGTGCTTATCGAGGAGTTCCACGTTAATGGCTATCAGCGTTTTCGACCTGTTCAAGATCGGCATCGGGCCTTCGAGTTCCCACACCGTGGGGCCCATGCGCGCCGCGGCGTTGTTCGTTCAAGGGTTGCGTGAGCGTGGGTGGCTGGAACAGGTGCAGCGTGTCGAAGTGCAACTGTACGGCTCGTTGTCGGCCACCGGCATCGGCCACGGCAGCGACACCGCCACCATCATGGGCCTGATGGGCGAGTGGCCAGACGCAATCGACCCCACGCAAATCGGCGCCCGTATCCACACCCTGCGCGAAACCGACACGCTGCTGCTGGACGGGCGTTTGCCGGTGCCCTTTGTATGGGCGCGGGATATGCGCCTGCTCGATGAGAACCTGCCGTTCCATCCCAATGCCATGACCCTGGTGGTGTTTGGCGAAAACGGCGAGTTGCACCGCGACACCTATTACTCGGTGGGCGGCGGTTTTGTGGTGGATGAAGCCCAGGCCCAAAGCGGTGTGGCGGACATGGACCGCACCGAGCTGCCTTATGACTTTTCCAGTGCCGTGGAGCTGTTGCAGTTGTGCAAGATCCACAACCTGCGCGTTGCCGAACTGATGCTGGCGAATGAAAAAACCTGGCGCAGCGAAGAAGAAATCCGCAGCGGCCTGATGAAGCTCTGGCGCGCCATGCAAGATTGCGTGGAGCAGGGCCTCAAGCACGAAGGCATCCTGCCCGGCGGCTTGAACGTGCGCCGTCGCGCTGCCAAGTTGCACCGCAGCTTGCAGGAGCTGAACAAGCCCAATGTGATCGGCTCGACCTTGAGCGCCATGGAATGGGTCAACCTGTTCGCCCTGGCGGTCAACGAAGAAAACGCCGCCGGTGGGCGCATGGTCACGGCGCCCACCAACGGCGCGGCGGGAATCATCCCGGCGGTGTTGCACTACTTCATGAAGTTCAGTGAAGAAGTCACCGAAGCCAACGTGGTCGACTACCTGTTGGGCGCGGCGGCGGTGGGCATCCTGTGTAAAAAGAACGCCTCGATCTCCGGTGCCGAAGTCGGTTGCCAGGGCGAGGTCGGTTCCGCGTGTGCCATGGCCGCAGCCGGGCTGGCGGAGATCCTTGGTGCCACGCCGGAGCAACTGTGCAACGCTGCCGAAATCGGCTTGGAACACAACCTCGGCCTGACCTGCGACCCGGTGGGCGGCCTGGTGCAAGTGCCGTGTATCGAGCGCAATGCAATTGCGGCGGTGAAGGCGATCAACGCGGCGCAAATGGCGTTGCGGGGCGATGGCCAGCACTTCATCTCGTTGGACCGGGTGATCCGCACCATGCGTGATACCGGGGCCGATATGCATGACAAGTACAAAGAGACATCACGCGGTGGGTTGGCGGTGAGTGCGGTTGAATGTTGAGTCAGTGACATGATCGTTCCCACGCTCCGCGTGGGAATGCCGCCCCGGACGCTCCGACCATGGGTGACGCAGAGCGTCACAGGATGCATGCCCACGCAGAGCGTGGGAACGAGCTGAACAGAGGAGCATCATTGCTCACAAAGTGAACACCCCAGCCAAAATCGCCACCTTTTAGCGCGTCGCAAATAGATAAGTAGCTTCCGAACGAATTCCTACACGATCACACGCCTGATGTGCTTTGGGTGACAGACTCCTCCTACGCCCGCAAAGCGCCTTCCCACAAGTGCTACCGATCTGCTCACCCCCCTTGAACCCCGCCCGTTATGCGTCATATCCCGCACTTCACGCGTGGGCTCATATAGACGCATAAACAGGTCGTTTTCAGGAGTTCTTGAATAGCCATTCAATTTTAGGCATGGCATTTGCTCTATCAATTACAAAGCCTCTCCTTTTCAGGACGAGCGCAATAACAAGAGCCTCGCCTGAGGCCGCCACCCGCTTTGTGTGATGTGAGGAGATACCGCGATGACGTCGACCAACTCCGGGGCCCAACCCCAGAACCGTGCGCCTCAATCCATCGGCTTTTTGCTGCTGGACAATTTCACGCTGATTTCCCTGGCGTCAGCCGTGGAGCCACTGCGCATGGCCAACCAGCTGTCCGGCCGCGAGCTGTATCGCTGGACAACCCTGAGTGTCGACGGCAACCAGGTGTGGGCCAGCGATGGCCTGCAAATCACACCCGATGCCTCCATGCACAAAGCACCCGTGCTGGACACGGTCATCGTGTGCGGCGGCGTGGGTATCCAGCGCACCGTCACCCGTGAACATGTGTCGTGGCTGCAAAGCCAGGCACGCCAGTCTCGTCGCCTCGGCGCAGTGTGCACCGGCAGTTGGGCCCTGGCCTGCGCCGGCTTGCTCGACGGCTTTGATTGCAGCGTGCACTGGGAATGCCTGGCGTCGATGCAGGAAGCCTTCCCGCGGGTGGCCATGAGCACGCGCCTGTTCACCCTCGACCGCAACCGCTTCACCAGCTCCGGTGGTACCGCGCCCCTGGACATGATGTTGCACCTGATCAGCCGCGACCACGGCCGTGAATTGTCGGCCGCCATCTCCGAGATGTTCGTGTACGAACGCATCCGCAACGAACAGGATCACCAGCGTGTGCCGCTCAAGCACATGCTTGGCACCAACCAGCCGAAGCTGCAGGAAATCGTCGCGCTGATGGAAGCCAACCTCGAAGAGCCAATCGACCTGGACGAACTGGCGGTGTATGTCGCCGTGTCGCGCCGGCAGTTGGAGCGGCTGTTCCAGAAATACCTGCACTGCTCGCCGTCGCGCTACTACCTCAAGCTGCGCCTGATTCGTGCGCGGCAGTTGCTCAAGCAAACGCCGATGTCGATCATCGAGGTCGCGTCGGTGTGCGGGTTTGTGTCTACGCCGCACTTTTCCAAGTGCTACCGCGAATACTTCGGCATTCCGCCGCGGGATGAACGCGTAGGCTCCAACACCACCCAGCAAGTGGCGATGATGCCGATTCCGCCGGCACTGGTGTTGTCACCGTTGTCGGGGCCGATGTCGGCGTTGAGCCAGGCCAGGAACGAGTCGACGTTTGCCAGTGTAAGGCTCTAAACCGAGTCGTCTGCATCGCAGGCAAGCCAGCTGCCACCTTGGAATGCGTTCTCCTGTGGGCGCTGGCTTGCCTGCGATAGCGGTATTTTCAGGCGCCGGAGTTCTGTTTGAATTGCATCAGCGCCGGCAACAACTGCTTGTCGATCGCCTGGCGCACGGCCGGCAAAATGGTCGCCTTGCCGGTGTACATTTGCTCCACCATTCCCTTGAGCGCCTTGGCCCGCGCTTCGCTCAAACCGCGCACTGCACATTCACACGCCTGCTCGGCGCTGGCGCCGCTGGACACTTCAAAACCCAGTGAGCGCAGTTGGCTCAGCAGGTCATCCTGATCAATCAAATCCGCGTGCATCATGACGTTTATCCTGGTGTAGGGAACAGGGATTGACCTGGATTCTGGTAGGCCCTTGCTGGGTGGGCAAGAGCAGAATCGAGCGATGGCTTGGATGGCTATGAACAGGTCGTTTTCGGGTCACTTGGCAATACGGTTAATAGGCACACTGAACCCAGGCACGCAGCTTGACGGTTTGGTCACCCTCCAGATGCACAGCTCACACAAGGCCCCTCTGCCCCGATCCAGTCACGGCTGGCTCGGGGCTTTTTTTGCCGGTAAACCGATGACACGGCCAAGCAGGGCAGGCCTTGGCAGCTCGGCCTGGGCAGCGCTGATCGCGGCAAGCCGTTGCAGCGTGGCCTCGGTGAACAGCGTGGCCTGCGGCCCGGCCAGGTCGACGTGCATCAGCATCTGTTCATTGCCGGCCAGTTCCTTGTCGTCTCCCACCCGGTGCAGGCTGTGATAAAGGTGCAGGCGCTTGGCGTCATGGGCGATCAGTTGGGTATGCACCTCAACCTCGGCCCCGAGCTTCACCTCATGCAAGTAGTTCAGGTGCAGCTCCAGGGTGAACAGCGAGTGGCCACTGGCTTCGCGGTTTTCGCTGTCCAGCCCCAGGGTGTCCATCAGCGCATCGGTGGCGTAGCTGAAGATCAGCAGATAGAACGCGTCACGCAGATGGCCGTTGTAGTCGACCCAGTCGGGCAGGATTTTCGTGGTGTAGGTGGTCAGTGCGGGCATGGCATGAATCCAATTCAGTGTGCGGTCAAATGTGCTGGCCGGCCTGCGATAGCAATGGTGAGGCCAACACCGCCATCGCAGGCAAGCCAGCTCCCACAGGGTTATTCGGCGAAGTTCATGCCGTGCTTGGCCTTGGTTGTTTTTACGGCTTCCAGCACCGCCAGCAGGCAGTCATCACGATAGCGCTCCAGCGCCGAGATGCTGTGGTTACCCAACTGCTCAGCGGTGCCATCGACCACATCATCAATCAGCTTTTCAGTCAATTCAGGCGCCGGTAGATAAGTCCACGGCAGCTGCAACGCCGGGCCGAACTGTGCCATGAAGTGGCGCATACCGGCGTCGCCGCCCGCCAGTGTGTAAGTGAGGAAAGTGCCCATGAACGACCAGCGCAACCCGGCACCAAAACGAATGGCGTCGTCGATTTCGCCGGTGGTCGCCACCCCGTCATTGACCAGGTGCAGCGCCTCACGCCACAGCGCTTCCAGTAGGCGGTCGGCAATAAACCCCGGCACTTCCTTGCGCACATGCAAAGGACGCATGCCCAGGGATTCATACACCGAGATCGCCGCCTGGATTGCCTCTGGCGCGGTGTTTTTGCCGCCCACCACTTCTACCAGTGGCAACAGGTAGACCGGGTTGAAGGGGTGGCCGACCACGCAGCGTTCCGGGTGGGTAGAGCTTTCATAGAATTCGCTGGGCAATAGCCCTGAGGTGCTGGAGCCGATCAATGCGTTCGGCTTGGCCGCGGCGCTGATCTGGCGGTGCAATTGCAGCTTCAGCTCCAGGCGTTCTGGGGCGCTTTCCTGGATGAAGTCGGCGTCTTTTACGCAGTCTTCGATGGTAGTGACAAAGCGCAGGCGGTCCTGGGAGGCACCTGCCGCCAGGCCCTGTTGTTCAAGGGCTGGCCAGGCGTTGGCGACGCGTTTGCGCAAGGCCGCCTCGGCACCGGGCGCGGGGTCCCAGGCCACCACATCCAGACCATGGGCAAGGGCACGGGACACCCAACCGCTGCCGATGACACCGCTGCCCAACGCAGCAAAGGTTTTGATTTCGGTGATAAAGCGCATGGCATATTCCTAAAGTGTTCGATGATCCTTTGTGGGAGCCGGGCTTGCCCGCGATGGCGGCATTGCANAGGCTACAAAGATGTGGCAGATTTACTGGCCTCATCGCGGGCAAGCCCGGCTCCCACAGGAGTGGTGGTGTCTGTGTTAGCCGCGTTGGGTCAGGCCCATCTTGATGCGGCCTTCGGCTGGGGTCAGGACCCTCGCGCCTAACCGGCTGAGAATTTCACTGGCGCGCTCCACCAACTGCCCATTGGTGGCGAGCACGCCTTTGTCCAGCCACAGGTTGTCTTCCAGGCCCACCCGTACGTTGCCGCCCAGCAGCACCGCCTGCGCGGCCATTGGCATTTGCATGCGGCCAATGCCGAAGCCGGCCCACACCGCGTCGGCGGGCAGGTTATCGACCATGGCTTTCATGGTGGTGGTGTCGGCCGGTGCCCCCCAGGGAATGCCCAGGCACAGTTGGAACAGCGGGTTATCCAGCAGCCCTTCCTTGATCATCTGCTTGGCGAACCACAGGTGGCCGGTGTCGAAAATTTCCAGCTCGGCCTTTACGCCCAGTTCCTGGATACGTTTGGCGCCGGCACGCAGCTGCGCCGGGGTGGACACGTAAATGGTGTCGCCATCGCCGAAGTTCAGCGTGCCGCAGTCCAGGGTGCAGATTTCCGGCAGTAGTTCTTCGACGTGGGCCAGGCGGGTCAGCGGGCCCACCAGGTCGGTATTGGGCCCGAACTCCATGGGATTCTCGCCGCCACCGATCTCCAGGTCGCCACCCATGCCGGCGGTGAGGTTGACGATGATGTCGATGTCGGCCTCGCGGATGCGCTCCATCACTTCGCGGTACAGCGCGACGTCGCGACTGAACTTGCCGGTCTCGGGGTCGCGTACGTGGCAATGCACGACCGTGGCGCCGGCCTTGGCGGCCTCCACGGCAGCGGCGGCGATTTGCTTGGGAGTGACCGGCACGTGGGGGCTTCTGGCGGTCGTGTCGCCAGCACCGGTGAGTGCGCAGGTGATGATGACGTCGTGGTTCATGGGGCGGTTCCTTACAGGCGGGTGATTTCAAGGCGCAGGGCGCCGTTCGCAACCTTCAGGGGTTGCGAAGCGGTGATCTGGATGGGTTATTTCGTGGTCAATTGCAGGTTGGCGGCAGCCGGTTTGCCGTCGAAGGTGGTGACACCCTCCAGCCAGCGCGCCTGGTCTTGCGGGTGATCCTTGAGCCACTGCTTGGCGGATTCGATGGCATCCTTGTGGTCCAGCAGCGGTTGCATCATGCGGCTTTCGTCGGCGGCGGTGAACGTCAGGTTGGTCAGCAGCTTATGCACGTTGGGGCACTGCTCGGCGTAGGCCGGCGCGGTCACGGTCCACACGGTGGCCATGCCTTCGTTCGGGCCCAGGGCGTCTTCGCTGCCGGTGAGGTAAGTCATCGCCACATTGACGTTCATCGGGTGCGGTGCCCAACCAAAGAACACCACGGCTTCCTTGCGGCGCACGGCACGGTCTACGGCCGCCAACATGCCGGCTTCGCTGGACTCCACCAACTGGAACTTGCCCAGGCCGAACTGGTTGTTGGCGATCATCGCCTTGATCTGCGTATTGGCCCCCGAGCCCGGCTCGATGCCATAAATCTTGCCGCCCAGCTCTTTTTCGAACCTGGCGATGTCAGCAAAGGTTTTCAGGCCCTTGTCGGCCAGATAAGTCGGCACCGCCAGGGTGGCGCGGGCGTCTTCCAGGCTGGGTTTTTCGAGGACCTTGACTTGCTTGGCGTCGACGAACGGCGTGATGGTCTGGGTCATCAGCGGGTTCCAGTAACCCAGAAACAGGTCCAGGCGCTGGTCGCGGATGCCGGCAAAGATGATTTGCTGCGAGGCGCTGGTTTGTTTGGTCTTGTAGCCGAGGCCATCGAGCAGCACCTGGGCCATGGCGCTGGTGGCGATGACGTCGGTCCAGTTGACCACGCCCATGCGTACGTTCTGGCATGAAGCGGCATCCGCTGCCAGGGCGTTAGTGCTCAAAATGGCGCTGGCGCTGAGTGCAAGTACGCAGCGGCTGATCAGTCGGTTCATGGGTGGAGCCCTCGGCAGTCGTTATTGTGGGAGCCGGCGTCTTTGTGCGCCGTGGGATCACGTTACGCAGCTTGGCGCCCCGCAAAGCGCACGGCGGCGACCCACTCTTGCACTGCAGCGACCTGGGCTCTTGAATGGCCGGTTGAACTGGCGTATCACAGTGATCACGCTGCCCGTATGACGAGAGCGCCACCATGTCCCAGGATGTCTATTTCTTGCTGATGCCGGGGTTCTCGGCCCTCGGTTTTATCTCCGCGCTGGAACCGTTGCGCGTGGCCAATCGCTTTCGCGGCGAGCTGTACCGCTGGCACATCTTGAGTGCCGATGGCGGCGCGGTACTGGCGAGCAACGGCATGTCGGTCAACGCCGATGCCGCGCTGGAACCGTTGAAAAAAGGCGCGACCTTACTGGTGGTGGCCGGCTTCGAACCCCTGCAGTTCGCCACGCCCGCCCTGGAGCATTGGCTGCGCCGCCTCGACCATGAGGGTGTGACCCTCGGTGCCATCGACACCGGCGCCTGCGTGCTGGCCGAGGCGGGCCTGCTTGACGGCCACCGCCTGACCTTGCACTGGGAAGCCATCGACGCCTTCAAGGAGGCCTATCCGCACCTGAGCGTGACCCAGGAACTGTTCGAAATCGACCGGCGCCGCATCACCTGCGCCGGCGGCACCGCGTCCATCGACTTGATGCTCGATCTCATCGCCCAGGCCCACGGCCCGGCACTGGCGATCCAGGTTTCCGAGCAATTCGTACTCGGCCGCATCCGCCCGCGCAAGGACCACCAGCGCATGCAGATCGCCACGCGCTACGGCATCAATAACAAGAAACTGGTGCACGTGATCGGCGAAATGGAACAGCACACCGAACCGCCCCTGAGCACCTTGGCCCTGGCCGAAACGATCAAGGTCACCCGGCGCCAACTGGAGCGGCTGTTTCGCCTGCACCTGAACGATACGCCGAGCAATTTCTACCTGGGCCTGCGCCTGGAAAAAGCCCGCAAACTGCTGCGCCAGAGCGACATGAGCGTGCTGGAAGTGAGTATCGCGTGCGGGTTTGAGTCACCGTCGTATTTCACCAGGAGCTATCGCGCAAGGTTTGCCAAATGCCCGCGGGAGGATCGGCGGCGGGAGGTGGTTTGACGGACAATTATAGTCAATTATACTCTTAGCTATAATTTATAGTCATTTAGATAATTGAGTATAAAACCATGTCCAAGCACAGCGGCTTTGTGTTTCGCCGCCCCACCCTGGCAAGCAGTATTGCCGATGGCCTGGTGGGGGCCGGTATTCAGGATTTCACCTCCGGCCTGTTTCTCGCGGCGCCCCGACGCACGGGCAAAAGCACTTTTTTGCGCGAAGACCTGATTCCGGAATGTCAGCTGCGGGGCTGGCTGGCGGTGTATGTCGACCTGTGGGCCGACAAGGAAAAAGACCCCGCCAAGCTGATCGCAGGTGCCATTGCGGGGGCGTTGGTGCCGTTTGAAAAGGGCATTCGCAAACTGGCAAAGAGCATTGGCATCGAGAAACTAAGCTTTCTGCGTACGCTTTCCTGGGACTTTACCAAGCCACGATTGCCTGTCGGTGCGACGCTGACCCAAGCGTTGGAATTGCTCCATAGGGCTGCAGAAAAACCCGTTGTACTGGTGATTGACGAAGCACAGCACGCATTAACCACCGAGTCAGGTATCAATGCGATGTTCGCGTTGAAGGCTGCCCGGGATCAGCTCAACCAAGGCCGTGACGAGGAGGGCAGCGGTTTGCGCTTGGTGTTTACCGGCTCCAATCGCGACAAACTCGCCCATTTGGTATTGGGTAAAAGCCAGCCATTCTTCGGTTCCAGCATCACGCCGTTTCCGCTGCTGGGCAAAGCGTTCACCCAGGCCTACACCGTGCACCTCAACGCGCACCTGGCCAAGAACAACCAATTCAACGCGGCTGACATTGATGAGGCGTTTGAGCTGGTAGGTCGGCGTCCCGAGATGTTGCGCACGATCATCGGTGAAGTCGCATTGGAGCTGGGCGAGGCGAGCAATCTTGGCCAACTGCTGCACAGTCGCGCAGAACTGCTGCGCGCGGGTGTATGGACCGAGTTCGAAAGCGCCTGGAACGCCCTGACCATCCCGCAGCGTGCGGTGTTGCAGGTGATGGTGGTGCGTTCGCAAAGCAATGAGCCATTTGCGCCGTTTACCGACAGCACGATTACCGCAGTCAGCAAGGCATTGGAGGTTATGCGCAGCGATGTGGTGCCCGGGACCCAGACCATTCAGGCCTGTATCGATGCCCTGCGCGACAAGGAATTGGTATGGAAGTCGAGCCGGGGAGGGTATGCCCTGGAAGACAAGTCGTTCGGGGATTGGCTGCTGCACAAAACCTGCATACCGACTAACGAGTGAAACCCGATGTAGCGCAGTTTATAAGGGAATCATGGAAGGTGTAGGAAGTTTCTTTTTTTCATCGCTAACGGAGACTTATAGCCAAGGACTGCTAACGTCCTATGGGTCTTAGAAATGGCTCTTGACCAAATGCTTTTGAAATGAAGCACGCAGGCCAGGAAGTCACTACTTAACCAGAAGAGGTTGGCATGCTTAGAAAACTAGTTACTGTCATCGCGTTCGCGACCACCCCGGCGTGGGCAGCCCAGGCGTCTGCACCTTTCACCGGAGCCGACTACAGCGGGCGCTATGAATGTACCGGCCAGGATAAACATATAGGCAGCTATAAGGGTGTTGTTGATATGGCACTCGACGCCAAGCAAAGTACTGGCAAGTACGCCGCCTACACCTTCACCTTGACCTTGGAAGACAAGTCCCGTTATGACGGAATGGCCGCCGGGACTTCGGACGCGCTGGGCGTTTATTTTGCTCACACCGACCCTGTCTTGAAAGACTTCGGCGTGGGGGTCGCACAAATGACGTCAACCCCGGAGGGCAAAGTGTCTTTCGTTAAGTACTACTACACGCCTGAATACGAAGGCGGTGGTCACGGCTTGGAACACTGCGTCAAAAGCTGATGGGTAATTACTTTTTCATCAGGGTTGAGCAGGCTGTTTTATAAGCTTCATGCTGATACTTGTTCAACGTCGTCGGCAGATCAAAGCTGTGCTTCTTGTTTTGCGCATTGATGGTCTGCGGCGACAGCAGCGTCACCTCCACCCCATCCAGCAACTGAAACACCCCTTCGATCTTGAACGTCGTCGGGCCACCGGCGAACTCGCCTTTTTTACTGCGTTTCTTGATGGCAATGCGCGTGATGCCGTTGGCTTGAACGAACGCCTTCACCTGGGCGGCGAAAGCTTTTACGTTGGCCGCTTCGTCGTCATCGTCGAGGGCGATTTTCTTGGTGGCCAGGGCGACGTGGGTCAGCGTCTGGTTGTCCAGGGAGGCGACGGCGATGATGGCTTCGCTGCCTTTGATTTCGATGCCGCAGATGGTCATGAGCGGGTCCTTTGCGAGGGAGAGGCTTCAGGAAAGGGCTTATTGAAATGCAATTCAAAGAGCTGCTCTATTGTCTTGCTCATTGGTTGAAGTTGGGAAATTTCTATCTTAAGTTTCAATAAGCTTGCTTCTTTGATTTTAATATCTAGCTCATTCAGTACTTCGCCGGGCTTTTGTATTTTCTGAAACCAGCGGCTAAAACCTATCACCGTGCACAGTGACGTGAGCGTCGCGTACAGACCGATGAAAATATAAAACTCTTTTTCGTGGACGAGCAGATAGTCCATGAACGTGTCGAGGTTATCTTTCTCTCGTTCTTTGTATGTAGAAAGTTTTCTTTCTTGTATAGCGAGGCTGTTCTTCAGGAAGGTGACGTCGTTGTTGAATGACTCCGGCAGATCTGCGATTTTATGCAGCTCCGGTGTGCCTTTCTCAAGTGCTTCAATGCGTTTAGTGAAGTCGTTTACCATTTGCTCCGTTTGCGAATGGTGGCTTTCCTCGCGTGTTTCTTTTTGGAATCTGTAGTCCAGATAAGAAAAAATAGACACCAGTGTCAGCGCACCTGCAATTAGCCATAAACCAAATACAGCAAGCAACTTATAAATATTGTCGGTGGGTGGGGATGGAAGCCATTGCATGCCGAAAATTCCTTAAATCAGCGTCAGGTAGCGAAAAGCGACAGTGGGACGCTTCTATTGTAGGAATATAGTTACTATTCTTGGCCAATCGACTCCAGAAACTCCGACCGCTCATCACTCATGCGCGCCAGGCAGTCGTTGTGCGCAATCGCATAGGCCTTGGTGCCGGTCACTGCCGGGAAGGTGTCCACTGCACAATCGGCGTCGCGCAGTTTTTCCCACTTCTGCTGCGCATCCTTCAGACGGGCGGTAATGTCCGCCAGTTTGGTCTTGTCGCTGCCGTAGGTCGAACCCATGCGCTCCAGCAACCCCTGATAGTTATCTTTGAGCAATTGCTCGGCGGTGGTCTTGTTGTAGGTGGCGCATTCCAAGGTTTGCTGGTCGTTCTCGATACCGTCGCACGGCGTGCTGTCGGTGTCTTCGGCCGCGTGGGCGGTGGTTGCGATGAGTGCCAAAGCCAGGAAAATCGATTTCATTGCGCCGTCTCATATCACGTGATGCGCAATTCTGGCTCAAGCGTAAGACAAAGAACAGCCGACCGTGGGGCCTGTCTTCGCAGGCTTTGTCGCGGATTGACGCTTTCGGCAATTCCCCTGTCGTTTTTGCACCCGGCTCCGTCGGTCCCTGGGCATATGCTGGCCCCAAAGCGCCGGCAGACGATTCGGCGCATGAATCGCCAATAAGGGGACGCCTGATGAGCCCAGCCGAGTTGCACGCCGACAGCATCGTTATCGACGGTCTGATTATTGCCAAGTGGAACCGCGACCTGTTCGAAGACATGCGCAAAGGTGGCCTCACCGCCGCCAACTGCACGGTGTCGGTGTGGGAAGGCTTCCAGGCCACGATCAATAACATTGTCGCCAGCCAGACCCTGATCCGTGAGAACAGCGACCTGGTGATCCCGGTGAAAACCACCGCCGACATCCGCCGCGCCAAGGAGCAGGGCAAGACCGGCATCATCTTCGGCTTCCAGAATGCCCATGCCTTTGAGGACCAGCTCGGCTATGTCGAGATCTTCAAGCAGCTCGGCGTGGGGGTGGTGCAGATGTGCTACAACACCCAGAACCTGGTGGGCACCGGCTGCTACGAGCGTGATGGCGGCCTGTCGGGTTTCGGGCGTGAGATCGTCGCCGAGATGAACCGCGTCGGCATTATGTGCGACCTGTCCCACGTGGGCTCCAAGACCAGCGAAGAGGTCATCCTCGAATCGAAAAAGCCGGTGTGCTACTCCCACTGCCTACCGTCCGGGCTTAAAGAGCACCCGCGCAACAAGTCCGATGAAGAGCTGAAGTTCATCGCCGACCATGGCGGTTTTGTCGGCGTGACCATGTTCGCGCCGTTCCTGGCCAAGGGCATCGACTCGACTATCGACGACTACGCCGAAGCCATCGAATACACCATGAACATCGTCGGCGAAGACGCCATCGGCATCGGCACCGACTTCACCCAGGGCCATGGTCAGGATTTCTTCGAAATGCTCACCCATGACAAGGGCTACGCCCGCCGCCTGACCAGCTTCGGCAAGATCATCAACCCGCTGGGCATCCGCACCGTGGGTGAGTTCCCCAACCTCACCGAGACCCTGCTCAAGCGCGGCCACAGCGAGCGTGTGGTGCGCAAGATCATGGGCGAGAACTGGGTCAACGTGCTCAAGGACGTCTGGGGCGAATAAGCCACTGCTCGCTTAATCCTTCACCCGCCGCCATCCGCGTGGCGGGCATCAAAACGAATTTTCTGGAGTTAAGTTTCCATGGCCAAGATCGCCCCGCAATTGCCAATTGAAGTCGACAGCGAAACCGGTGTCTGGACCTCCGACGCCCTGCCGATGCTGTACGTGCCGCGTCATTTCTTCGTCAACAACCACATGGGTATCGAAGAAGTGCTGGGCGCTGATGCCTACGCCGAGATCCTTTACAAGGCCGGCTACAAGTCCGCCTGGCACTGGTGTGAAAAAGAAGCTGAATGCCACGGCCTGGAAGGCGTCGCGGTGTTCGAGCACTACATGAAGCGCCTGTCGCAACGCGGCTGGGGCCTGTTCAAGATCCAGGACATCGACCTGGATAAAGGCACCGCCAGCGTCAAGCTTGAGCATTCAGCTTTTGTGTATGTCTACGGCAAGGTCGGACGCAAAGTGGACTACATGTTCACCGGCTGGTTTGCCGGCGCCATGGACCAGATCCTTCAAGCGCGTGGCAGCAAGATCCGCACTGTCGCCGAACAAGTCTACGGAGGCTCCGAAGAGGGCCACGATGATGGTTTGTTCACCGTCAAACCGTTGTAAGCCGAGGACCGTGCCATGGCTTTCGAAGCAATGTTCCAGCCGATCCAGATCGGCAAACTGACCATCCGCAACCGGGTGCTCAGCACTGCGCATGCCGAGGTGTATGCCACCGACGGCGGCATGACCACCGACCGCTATGTGAAGTACTACGAAGAGAAAGCCAAGGGCGGTATTGGCCTGGCGATCTGCGGTGGCTCCTCCGTGGTGGCCATCGACAGCCCGCAGGAATGGTGGGCGTCGGTGAACCTGTCCACCGACCGCATCATCCCGCACTTCCAGAATCTGGCCGATGCCATGCACAAGCATGGCGCCAAGATCATGATCCAGATTACCCACATGGGCCGGCGCTCGCGTTGGGACGGCTTCAACTGGCCGACCCTGATGTCGCCGTCCGGTGTGCGTGAGCCGGTGCACCGTGCCACCTGCAAGACCATCGAGCCGGAAGAAATCTGGCGTGTGATCGGCAACTACGCCCAGGCTGCGCGTCGGGCCAAGGCCGGTGGCCTGGACGGGGTGGAATTGTCGGCCGTGCACCAGCACATGATCGACCAGTTCTGGAGCCCGCGGGTCAACAAGCGTACCGACGAGTGGGGCGGCAGCTTCGAGGGCCGCATGAAGTTCGGCCTGGAAGTGTTGAAGGCCGTGCGTGCCGAAGTGGGGGATGACTTCTGTGTGGGCATGCGCCTGTGCGGTGACGAATTCCACCCGGACGGCTTGTCCCACGAGGACATGAAGCAAATCGCCAAGTACTACGATGACACCGGCATGCTCGATTTCATCGGCGTGGTGGGCTCGGGTTGCGACACCCACAACACCCTGGCCAACGTCATCCCGAACATGAGCTACCCGCCGGAGCCGTTCCTGCACCTGGCGGCCGGCATCAAGGAAGTGGTCAAGGTTCCGGTGCTGCACGCGCAGAACATCAAGGACCCGAACCAGGCCACGCGTATTCTGGAAGGCGGCTATGTGGACATGGTCGGCATGACCCGTGCGCACATCGCCGACCCGCACCTGATCGCCAAGATAAAGATGGGCCAGATCGACCAGATCAAGCAGTGCGTGGGCGCCAACTACTGCATCGACCGCCAGTACCAGGGCCTGGATGTGCTGTGCATCCAGAACGCTGCGACCTCCCGTGAATACCTGGGGGTGCCGCACATCATCGAGAAGTCCACCGGGCCCAAGCGCAAGGTGGTTGTGGTGGGGGCCGGCCCGGCCGGGATGGAAGCCGCGCGCGTGGCGGCTGAACGTGGCCACGACGTGACGCTGTTCGAGAAAAAGGAGTTTATCGGCGGGCAAATCACCACGGCATCGAAAGCGCCGCAGCGTGACCAGATCGCCGGTATCACCCGTTGGTATCAATTGGAGCTGGCGCGTTTGAAAGTCGACCTGCGCCTGGGTGTTGCAGCCGATGCCGAGACCATCCTGGACGTGCGTCCGGACGTGGTGGTGCTGGCGGTGGGCGGGCACCCGTTCATCGAGCAGAACGAACACTGGGGCGCCGCCGAAGGCTTGGTAGTGAGCAGTTGGGACGTGCTCGACGGCAAGGTGCTGCCTGGCAAGAACGTGCTGGTGTACGACACCATCTGTGAATTCACCGGGATGTCGGTGGCCGACTTCCTGGCCGACAAAGGCAGCCAGGTGGAGATCGTCACCGACGACATCAAGCCGGGCGTGGCAATCGGCGGTACGTCGTTCCCCACGTACTACCGCAGCATGTACCCCAAGGAAGTGATCATGACCGGCGACATGATGCTGGAAAAGGTCTACCGCGAGGGCGACAAGCTGGTGGCCGTGCTGGAGAACGAATACACCGGCGCCAAAGAGGAGCGGGTGGTCGACCAGGTCGTGGTGGAGAACGGCGTGCGTCCGGACGAGGCCATTTACTACGGGCTCAAGGAAGGTTCGCGCAACAAGGGCCAGATCGACGTTGAAGCGCTGTTTGCGATCAAGCCGCAGCCATGCCTGAGCGAGGCGGGCGAGGGGTACTTGCTGTTCCGCATTGGTGACTGTGTGGCCCAGCGCAATACCCACGCCGCCATCTATGACGCCCTGCGCTTGTGCAAGGATTTCTGACGCACCTGATCGTTCCCACGCTCTGCGTGGGAATGCCGCCCTGGACGCTCCGCGTCTGCTTTTAAGGTCGTGACGCAGAGCGTCACAGGATGCATTCCCACGCAGAGCGTGGGAACGATCTTCGTGGGAGCTTCACCATGTTGAATACCTTGCTGCCTATTCTCTTGTTTGCCGCCCTGGGCCTCGCCGTCCTCGGCGCCTTGCGCCGGGTGAACATGTGGCGCCGTGGCCGCGCGTCCAAAGTCGACCTGCTGGGTGGCCTCTTGGCCATGCCCAAGCGTTACATGGTCGACCTGCACCACGTGGTCGCCCGTGACAAATACATCGCCAACACCCACGTAGCGACGGCGCTGGGCTTTGTGCTGTCGGCGCTGCTGGCGATTGTGGTGCACGGTTTCGGCCTGCAGAGCCGCATTCTTGGTTATGCCCTGCTGCTGGCGTCGACATTGATGTTTGTCGGCGCGATCTTCATGTACCTGCGCCGCCGCAATCCGCCTGCTCGCCTGTCGAAAGGCCCGTGGATGCGCCTGCCGAAAAGCCTGATGGCCTTCTCGGTGAGCTTCTTCCTGGTGACCTTGCCGGTGGCCGGGATTCTGCCCGCCGATTTCGGCGGCTGGCTGCTCGCGGCATTGCTGAGCGTGGGCGTGTTGTGGGGCGTGTCCGAAATGTTCTTCGGCATGACTTGGGGCGGGCCAATGAAACACGCGTTTGCCGGAGCCCTGCACCTGGCCTGGCACCGTCGCGCCGAACGCTTTGGCGGCGGCCGCTCCACCGGTTTGAAACCCTTGGACCTGAGCGATAAAACCGCACCGCTGGGCGTGGAAAAACCCAAGGACTTCACCTGGAACCAACTGCTCGGCTTCGACGCCTGCGTGCAGTGCGGCAAGTGCGAAGCGGCGTGCCCGGCGTTTGCCGCGGGCCAGCCACTGAACCCGAAAAAACTCATTCAGGACATGGTGGTCGGTTTGGCCGGTGGCACCGATGCCAAGTTTGCCGGCAGCCCGTACCCCGGGAAACCGGTGGGCGAACACGGCGGCAACCCGCACCAGCCGATCGTCAACGGCCTGGTGGGCGCCGAGACCCTGTGGTCGTGCACCACCTGCCGCGCTTGCGTGGAAGAGTGCCCGATGATGATCGAGCATGTGGACGCTATCGTCGACATGCGCCGCCACCTCACCCTGGAAAAAGGCGCCACGCCGAACAAGGGCGCTGAAGTCCTGGAAAACCTGATCGCTACCGACAACCCCGGCGGGTTTGCCCCCGGTGGGCGCCTGAACTGGGCGGCAGACCTGAACCTGCCGTTGCTCAGCGACAAAGGCAGTTGCGATGTGCTGTTCTGGGTCGGCGATGGCGCCTTCGACATGCGTAACCAGCGTACCCTGCGCGCTTTCGTCAAAGTGCTCAAGGCCGCCAAGGTCGATTTCGCCGTGCTCGGCCTGGAAGAACGCGACAGCGGCGACGTGGCGCGGCGCCTCGGTGACGAAGCGACATTCCAGTTGCTGGCCACGCGCAATATCCAGACCCTGGCCAAGTACAGCTTCAAGCGCATCGTCACCTGCGATCCGCACAGCTTCCATGTGCTGAAAAACGAATACGGCGCCTTCAACGGCAACTACCGCGTGCAGCACCACAGCACCTTCATGGCCGAGCTGATCGGCGAGGGCGCGCTGAACCTGGGCCAGCACAAAGGCAACAGCGTGACCTACCACGACCCGTGCTACCTGGGCCGCTACAACGGCGAATACGAGGCGCCGCGCCAAGTGCTGCGGGCTTTGGGTATCGAGGTCAAGGAAATGCAACGCTCGGGCTTCCGTTCACGCTGCTGCGGTGGCGGTGGCGGTGCGCCGATCACTGACATCCCCGGCAAGCAACGTATCCCCGATATGCGTATGGACGACATACGCGAGACAGGTGCCGAACTGGTGGCCGTGGGTTGCCCGCAATGCACGGCGATGCTTGAAGGCGTGGTCGAACCGCGCCCGTTGATCAAGGACATCGCCGAACTGGTAGCCGACGCGTTGCTTGAAGACGCCGCGCCGGCCAAAGCCCCCGTCAAGCGTGAACCTGCGGAGGTGCACTAATGAGCGATATTATCCGCCGCGACCCCCGGGCCGAATGGATCGCCCGTAACCGCCTGCACCCGTTGCACGCGGCGATGCAGCCGGTGCAACACAGCTGGATGGGGCCCAACGGCATCATTCGCAAAAACGTGCATGGTGTCGGTTTTATCGGGCCCAACGGCATCAAGCGCATCGACCGCAGCGGTGCCCAGCAGGGCGGCGCGGCCAAGCGCACCGCGGCAGTGGAAGTGCAATTGCCGCTGCATCAAGTGCCGACCCCGGCGTTCTACATCAACGTGGTGCCGGACATGGTCGGTGGCCGCCTGAGCAGCCACGACCGCGACCTGCTTGGCTTGGCGCGCCAACTGGCCGGTAATGACGGCGCGGTGTTGGCAGTGGTGTTCGGTGAACATAAGGAAAGCGCCTTTGCCACGGCCGGCGTCGACCGGCTGCTGGTGCTGGAGGGGCATGAGTTCGAGGGTTATGCACCGGAGCAACGCGTGCAGGGCCTGCGCGCTGTGGATAACCAATTCAGCCCGCGCCACTGGTTGCTGCCAGACAGCCGCAGCGGTGGTGGTGAGCTGGGGCGGCGCTTTGCCGCCAGCCTCAAGGAGCGCCCGGCGACGCGGGTGTGGCAGATCAAGGGCGAGGAATGCATCGGCCGTGCCGGTGCCGGCCAGGAAGACCTGGCGCGGCCGTTGCCCCGTCTGATCCTCGCTGCCGCCGAATGTGCCGACCCGGTCAGCGAGACCCGCCACGAAGTCTTGCCCGTGGAGTTATCCACAAGCCTGGCGCGCAGTTTGCCTCGTATCGAAGACCTCGGCGCGGTGGCGGTCGATCCGGCAGCGATTCCGATGGCCGAGGCAGAGTTCATTTTCTCCGGTGGCAACGGCGTGAAGGATTGGGCGCTGTTCCACCAGACCGCCGCGGCCCTGGGCGCTACTGAAGGCGCCTCGCGGGTGGCAGTGGACGATGGCTTCATGGCGCGTGATCGCCAGGTCGGCGCCAGCGGCACCTGGGTGACTGCGCGGGTGTACGTGGCGGTGGGCATTTCCGGGGCGATCCAGCACCTGCAAGGCATCGGTGCCTGCGACAAGGTGGTGGCGATCAACCTCGACCCAGGGTGCGACATGATCAAGCGTGCCGACCTGTCGGTGATCGGCGAAAGCGCCGCGATACTGCACGCCTTGATCGCGGCGGTCGAGACCTACCGCAACGGCGCCAAGCGCGATGCAGCCTGAGGATATGACCATGACGAACACTGTATTCAGCCTGGTGTCCATCGGTGCTCACCCCACCTCCGGGCGTCCACGCCGCGCCGAGCAGGATGCGCGCGCGGTTGAGCTGGGGCTGCAACTGGCTGGGGATAAGTTGCAGGTGCTGCACGCTGGTGATGTCAGCGAGCCGACCCTGCGCAGCTACCTGGGCATGGGCCTGCCGCAACTGCAGGTACTGGAACAACCGGCCGGCTCGGATGCCTTGCCGGTGCTCAGTGAGTATCTGCGCGACGCCGGTGCTCAGGTGGTACTGACCGGGAGCCAGGCAGAAACCGGCGAAGGTTCGGGAATGCTGCCGTTCCTCTTGGCCGAGCAACTGGGCTGGCCGCTGATTGTGGGGCTGGCCCAGGTGGAGTCCATCGACGCCGGCGTAGCCCTGGTGCTGCAGGCGCTGCCTCGCGGCCAGCGACGGCGCTTGAAGGTGCGCCTGCCGTTTCTCGCCACTGTGGATAACGCCGCGCCCAAGCCACGTCAGAGCGCCTACGGCCCGGCGCAACGGGGTGAACTGGCCGCCCATGACGTTGAGATTGAACACGACGAGTTATTCACAGGCGCACTGTTGCAACCGGCCAAGCCACGGCCAAAGCGCCTCAAGGTGATCAAGGCCAAGAGTGGTGCCGACCGTATGAAGGCCGCAACGGCCAAGGCCAGTGGCGGCGGTGGGCAGGTGCTCAAGGGCGTGAGCGCTGAAGAGGGCGCGCAAGCGATTCTCAAGCTTCTGGTAGAAGAGGGCGTCGTACGCTGAACCCTGACCACCACCAAACCTTGTGGGAGCTGGCTTGCCTGCGATAGCGGTAGGTCAGCAACCCATGCATCCGTTGACGTATTGCAATCGCGGGCAAGCCCGCTTCCACATTTTCCTGCTTTATCTTGGGCTTACCCACAATGCCTGTTGATCCGCCTGTGGATAACCTGTTCGCGGGTGTCCACAAGCCCGGCATATCAAGCTCTGCAGCCCTCTGTACGAAAAACAACCAACCTAACTTGCGGTTTTTGCTCGGGTTTTCACCGGGTTTAGGCCTCGACTTGCCCCCAAAGTCTGTTGGCGCTTTTGTGGATAAGATGTTCGCTATCCGCTACAGGCCTTGTAAAGCGTGGTCTTCGAGGGGTTGGTCAATAATTGATCAAATCTCGCTTAATCGCCGTTTAAACGGCTCGATATCCCCGATTCATGAGGGTTTCAAGGGCTTTTCCACAACCCGGAAAAAGTTGCCCCCAAAGTCTGTTGGTGCATCTGTGGATAAGGTGTTCGCTTACCGCTGGAAGCCACGCTAATCAAGGCTATTGGAGGGTTGATCAATAAATGAGCAGCTCAAGATAAAACCTGCAAGTTTGAATAAGTCACGGATTTTCTTGATTTAATTTGCGTGCGCGGCGCACTTGCCCACAATTGCTGTGGGTGGCTTTGTGGATAAGTTGTTGGGTAAAGGCTGGAGGGCAGGGTGGTAAAGGGTTGCATCGGAGCTGATCGAATTTTGAACAGTTAACCTGTCCAAATGTGGGAGCTGGCTTGCCTGCGATAGCGGTCTGTCAGCCAATACAGGCTTTGACAGACACAATGCCATCGCGGGCAAGCCCGCTCCCACACAAGCGTTATTCGTGAGCAGCTACGCCTTTGAGATAAGGCGCTGGCGCCGCGCCCAGGTTGTTGAGCATCCGCTCGCTGTACCAATCCACAAAATTCACCACGCCAAACTCATAGGTCTTGGAGTAAGGGCCTGGCTGGTAGGCGGTGGAGTTGATGCCGCGCTGGTTCTCTTCGGCCAGGCGGCGGTCCTGGTCGTTGGTGGCATCCCACACCTGGCGCATGCGCTCCACGTCGTAGTCCACGCCTTCCACGGCGTCCTTGTGCACGATCCACTTGGTGGTAACCATGGTTTCCTGGGCGCTGATGGGCCACACGGTGAACACAATGATGTGGTCGCCCATGCAGTGGTTCCAGGAGTGCGGCAGGTGCAGGATGCGCATCGAGCCCAGGTCCGGGTTCTTGATGCGGCCCATCAGTTTGGCGCAGCCCTGCTTGCCGTCCAGGGTCATCGACACAGTGCCCTTGAGCAGTGGCATGCGCACGATGCGGTTACGCAGGCCGAAGCTGGCGTGGGCGTAAGGGATCTTCTCGGCGTCCCATGCGGCAGCAGAAGCAGCCACGTGGTCCTTGAACGCCTGGTCGGCACGCGGGTCGGTGACGTCGTCCCATTCCAGCAGGGTTTTCAGCAGTTCCGGGTGCGAGGCGTTGCAGTGGTAGCACTCACGGTTGTTTTCCAGCACCAGCTTCCAGTTGGCTTTTTCGAACAAGGTGGTCTGGATCGCCACCTTGGTGTTCTCCATGTCGTAGGGCTCCATGTAATGGTTGAGCGTCGACAGGAAGTCATCGATGGCCGGTGGGTTTTCGGCCAGGCTGATAAAGATGTAGCCGCCAGCAGTCTTCACGTTCACCGGCTTGAGGCCGTACTGCTTCATGTCGAAATCGGCGCCCATCTCGGTGCCGGCGAACAGCAGGCGGCCGTCCAGCTCGTAGGTCCACTGGTGGTAGTGGCACACCAATTTGGCGACCTTGCCCTTGTCGCTGGTGCACAAGCGCGAGCCACGGTGGCGGCAGACGTTGTGGAACGCATGCACCACGCCGTCGGCACCCCGGATCACGATGATTGGGTTCTTGCCCACTTGCAGGGTCAGGTAGTTGCCCTTGGTGGGGATTTCGCAGGTCATGCCGGCGATCAACCACTCTTTCTGGAAGATCTCCTGCATGTCGATATCAAACAACCGCTCATCAGAGTAGAACGGCTGCGGCAGCGAAAAAGTGCGCTCGCGCTCTTGCAGCATTTGCGCGGTGGCCTTGCGTGCGGGTTCCAGCGGATCGCCCAAGCTTAAGGTTGCGGTGACGTCCATCGTGTGTGTCCTCATGGCCATTCTGTGTGGCCGGCGAATAGTGGCTACGGTTGGTGCTGTGCAAGGCGTAAAGAACGCGTCTTTGTTGGGAGCGAGTGTGGGCCCGGCGTAACGTCGAACCTTATCCATGGGCGACATGGCCCAATCTGATCCCGACGCGCAAGCCCCTGTCTTTGGGGGCTGGTCGCCGTAAGTATGTGAATGTCGCAGATAGGTAAATGGGTGGTTCTCGCGTTACGCAGAATCGCCACCACAAGGCCGACGTCGGCGGTGGAGAACAACATGTCCAATAATTTCCTGAATCCGGTAACCACCCAGACCTGGGCCAATGGTCGGCACATCGTCCGCTGCGTCAAAGTCATCCAGGAAACCTGGGATGTGCGCACCTTCTGCTTCATGGCCGATCAGCCGATCCTGTTCTTTTTCAAGCCAGGGCAATTCGTCACCCTGGAGCTGGAAATCGAAGGCCAGCCGATCATGCGTTCGTACACGATTTCCAGCTCACCGTCGGTGCCTTACAGCTTTTCGGTGACCATCAAGCGTGTGCCGGGCGGCCGTGTCTCCAATTGGCTGCACGACACTTTGCACGAAGGCCAGGAGCTGGCGGTGCACGGGCCGGTCGGGCTGTTCAATGCCATCGACTTCCCGAGCCCGAAAGTGCTTTACCTCAGCGGCGGCGTTGGGATCACGCCGGTGATGTCCATGGCGCGCTGGTTCTACGACACCAATGCGAACGTCGACATGACCTTTATCCACAGCGCCCGCTCGCCCAAGGACATCATCTATCACCGCGAGCTGGAGCACATGGCGTCGCGGATCGACAACTTCAGCCTGCACCTGATTTGCGAAAAACACGGCCTAGGCGAGCCTTGGGCCGGGTATCGCGGCTATCTGAATCACAAGATGCTGGAGCTGATGGTGCCGGACTTCCTGGAGCGCGAAGTGTTCTGCTGCGGCCCTACGCCGTACATGAACGCGGTGAAGCGTTTGCTGGAAGTTGCCGGTTTCGACATGACGCGTTATCACGAAGAATCCTTTGGCGCGACACCGCCCGAAGCCCGTGCCGATGCGGTGGAGCAGGCCGAGCAAGCGGCGGATGCGCCGGAGATCGACCTGGCAGACCTGCATCAAGTGGAATTTATCGCGTCCGGCAAGAGCATTCGCGTGGCGCCGGGGGAAACGGTGCATGCTGCGGCGGCCAAGCTCGGCCTGCTGATCCCCAAGGCCTGCGGCATGGGCATCTGCGGTACGTGCAAGGTCATGAAGCTGGGCGGCGAAGTAGAGATGGAGCACAACGGCGGGATTACCGAAGAGGACGAAGCCGAAGGCTATATCCTGTCGTGCTGCAGTGTGCCGAAGGGTGATGTACGCATCGAGTTCTGATCTGCTCGTTCCCACGCTCTGCGTGGTAACGCCTCCCAGGACGCTCCGCGTCCCGTCGCAACTGAAGGGTGACGCGGAGCGTCCTGGGCTGCATTCCCACGCGGAGCGCGGGAACGATCTTTCCGGCAGCAGGCACATGCTCGTTCCCACGCGCTGCGTGGTAACGCCTCCCAGGACGCTCCGCGTCCCGCCGCAGTTGAGGGGTGACGCGGAGCGTCACGGGCTGCATTCCCACGCGGAGCGCGGGAACGATCTTTCCGGCAGCAGGCAC
>NZ_JBQEQE010000023.1:0-91793 GCF_052046095.1 Pseudomonas sp. 22072 | reverse complement strand
AGGTTTAGACGTACTGCCTGATACTGCGCCATCGCGGGCAAGCCCGGCTCCCACATTTGGTCTGTATTGCTCGTAGGTGCGTCAAACCACCAAGCACTGCATCGCTTCGCGCAACATTCCCGGAATCGGCACTGGCTGGTTCGAGGCTCGGTCCACAAACACATGGACAAAGCGCCCCGCCGCACACGCCTCCTGCTCGCCCGCCTTGAATACCGCCAGCTCATACTGCACCGAGCTATTGCCCAGCTTGCCCACCCGCAGGCCGACCTCAATGCACTCGGGAAAAGCGATCGAGGCGAAGTAATCGCAGGCCGAACTCACCACAAACCCCACCACCTCACCGTCATGAATATCCAACCCGCCCTGTTCGATCAGGTAGGTATTAACGGCTGTGTCGAAGAAGCTGTAGTAGGTGACGTTATTCACATGGCCGTAGGCATCGTTGTCGTGCCAACGCGTGGTGATCGGTTGGAAGTGGCGGTAATCTTCGCGCACAGGCGTTGAGTCAGGCATCGGCAAGTCTCATCAAAGTTGATCCAATTGAGCATGGGCCCAGTCGCGCACCTCGGCGTAGGGGTAGTCTTCCAGCGCAGCAAAACCGGGAATGCCCCGCGCCTTCAACTTGGTAAACAACGGTACACTGATACCGCCAAGGAAACGCGTCAAACGCTCCGCATTCGGCAAGTGCCCCGTGTGCTCATGATGCCTGTGGATAAAATCACCGCACAGCCCCATGAAGTTTTTATCCACAAGCGGCGGCAGGTTCGGCAGCGCCGGCAGATGGGCGACCTGGCCGTGGCATACCGAACAATGCCCGCAACGCCGGGGCGCATTATCATCACCAAAGTAGTGCGCCAGACGTTGCCCCAGGCAGTGGTCGGTGGCGAACAGGTCGAGCATGGCGTGAATCCGCGCGACCTCCGTCACCTCATGCTGCTTGAAGCCTGTGTATAACTCGGCGCTTAACGCGTGGGGGTCGAAATGGGTGTCGAGCAAACTGTAGACCTCAGTCATCTGCTTGCTTTCGAGCTCGATCAGGCCCTGCTCCTGAAAATAATCCAGTGCCTTCACCACCCGACTACGCTCGGCATTGTGCTGTTGATAAAGCGCATCGAAATCGACCGTCGCCCAGGTTTTAGCGCGCTTGCACACCTGGATGATCGCCGCGACAAACTGCTGCCGCTCGCCGGAAAAACGCGCCAGCAAGGCTTCGGGTTCGATCAGGTATTTGAAACGGTATTCCGCATAAAACGCATAGCGCGGCGCGATCACGCCCTTGAGCTCCAACTGCACCAGGAGCGTCTTGAGCGGCAACTCGCGAATATTGCTGTGGTCCGACAGCGACCTGAGCAGGAACTCCCACTGCCCTTCACTACGCGCGGCCTGCAATTCCTCCAGTACGCGCAAAATGCCGTCCTGCTCCGGCGTATCACCGTACACGAAGTTTTCCAGCACATTGAGGCTGTCGCGGTTGGCCAACACCAGGCAATCCGACGGCTGCCCGTCACGCCCTGCGCGGCCGATTTCCTGGCTGTAGTTCTCGATTGACTTGGGCAGGTCGAAGTGCACGACATTGCGGATGTCACTCTTGTCGATGCCCATGCCAAACGCGATAGTTGCGACAATGCAATTGGAACGCCCGCCCATGAAACGCTGCTGGATACCTTCGCGTTTTTCATGGGGCAGCCCCGCGTGATAAGCCTCGGCCTGAATACCGTGGCGGTTCAGATGCTCGGAAATCTGTTCGGCGGTTTTCTGCAAGGTGACGTAGACAATACTCGGCTGGTTGGCCCGCGCTTTCATCCATTCCAGCAGCCTGCGGCGTTTGTCGTGGCCGCTGACCGGTTCCACCAGCAGGTTGAGGTTGGGGCGATAGAAGCCCGTGGTCACTACATCTTCGGCAGCAATGGCGAACTTGGCCTGCATGTCGGCGATCACCTGGGGCGTGGCCGTGGCCGTCAGCAACAGCGCCTGAGGGATGTTGAACTGGCGCTGGTAGTCCGGCAGCTTCAAATAATCCGGGCGGAAGTTGTGGCCCCATTCGGAGATACAGTGCGCCTCGTCTACCACCAGCAACGAGATCTGCACGCTGTTCAGGAAATTACGGAAACGCTCGTTCTTCAAACGCTCCACGGAAATCATCAGAATCTTGAGCTCGCCCGATCGCGCACGGGCCATTACATCATTGGCCTCATCACGGCTCTGGGCCGAGTCGATACTGCCCGCCGAAATGCCATGGCGCTGCAGGAAACCCAACTGGTCCTGCATCAACGCCAGCAACGGCGACACCACCAGCGTCAGGTGCGGCAGCAACACGGCCGACAACTGGTAACACAAGGATTTGCCCGACCCCGTAGGGAAAATGGCGGCGGCAGATCGCCCAGCCAGCACGGCGCTGACCGTCTCTTCCTGGCCCAAGCGAAAGTGTGGGTAACCAAAGACCTGCTGGAGGGTGTCGTGCATAAGGCTGTCACTCCATTGACCGCTGAGTTGGCTCAAAAACATAGCCCGGGATTCTCAGCGAATCGAGAAAGGTCGCGAGGAAAAAAGAGACAGGATGATACACAGAGGGAAGGATGGCTCAGGGCCGAAGTGGGACTTTTCCTAGAAAGTAACAAGACGCAGCAGATACAAATGTGGGAGCTGGCTAGCCCTCTCCCACATTTCAAAACCGTGCTACTGCTGAATCAGCGGTTTTGCACCCGCTCGATCGCCGTGTCATACACCGGGTTGGCCTTTTGCTCCTTGGCCAACTGGTAATGACGCAGCGCATCCGGGAACTGCCCGGCCGCTTCGTAGATGCGTGCAATGTTGTAGTAAGCACCGGCGCGCACAGTCGCGGCATTGGTACCGGTGGCCAGGGCGATAGCCTTGCGGTTGGCCCAGATCGACTCCGCGGTATTGCCGGCTTTCTGATACGCCAGGCCAAGGTTGCCGTAAGCCTTGCCGAAGCTGTTATCCAGCTCGATGGCTTGACGGAAGAAGTCGATGGCCTGGTCCAGGTTACCGGCCTGGTAGGCCGCTTCGCCCTTGAGGTTCAGCTTCTTCGCATCGGCCTGTGCCGACGTGCTCGCCGTCACGGCAGTGACGGCCACACTGTCGTCCAGCAACGGCTTGACCTCGTTGAGTACATCTTCGGCGCCAACTCTCACGCCGGTGAAGGTGTTGATGTCCTGGAAGTCGCCACTGCCGGTCATGCGGAACACAGTCCACAGGTTGCCCGTGCGGTTCTGCGGCACATAGTAAGTGCGTACCAGGGATTGTCCCATGTACACGAACACCTTGGCCTCACTGTTGGACAACTCGCTGGAGGTGGGAGAGCCGCTGTTGGAATAGTCGTGCACGGCATAGACGTAGCTTTCGCCGTAATGCTTTTTCTGCAGTGTGATGGTCTCCGGGCCATAGCTGTCGGTGTCATCCACGTCCAGTTCGGCGTCGGTGCCCTTTTTATTGTTGAAGAAGATGTTATTGCCGGGGAAGATCATATGGGAGTCGAGGTCGCGCGGAGCCTTGCCCCAGGTCAACACCACACGCAGGCCGTCGAGATTTTCCATCACCGGGCTGATGGCATAGGTCATGCCTTTGCACGGGCACTTCACCACCAGGTTGGAATAGCCAGGCTTCTTGATGATCAGCAGGTTGCTGGCATCGTCAGCCGCTTCACTGGTCAGCGTTACCTGGCCTTGCGCGTTGGTACGGCCCACCACGTTCTGCGCGCCATTACGTTGCAGCAGCACTTCGGCATCGGCGATTTTCTGGTCCTTGACCACTGCGCTCAGCACTTCAATCGGCAACTGCTCGGCCTGGGCAGAAAACGCCACCGCACACAAAGACATCGCCGAGGCGACACGAAGCAAACCCATGCTTAACTCCCTTTAAGTAGTGGGCGGAATCGCCCTACAAGATTTTGCGGTGAAACATACGCTGAAATGAGCTCGCTGGCAGATTTTTTATACAAGTTGTGACGGGCGTTTTATCCCGCCTACCGAGCTACGCATTGCGCTACATTCAAGCCTTGCTTTCCAAGAGGACGCAGCGATGAGCGAACTGACGTTTGAGCAAAAACAGGATCACTATCACAAGATCCGGCGTTCCAATTACTTGGCCAGCCTGCGCCTGGAAGGGTTCGATACCCAACCGACCGACGTCGACAAACCCCTGCCGACACGCGAAGCCGTCCTTGCCAAGTACCGCAACACCTCTAGCTGATGCTCGACAAATACGGGGTGGGCCAGGCCCCATACTGCTACCCCGGTAGCAGCACTCTGCGCAACCGCCTCCATTTGCTCGATGAGGCACGCCTGCACCAGGCCGAGCGGGAATTATCCGAAATCGCCGTAGGCAACCTTCCACTCTTTCCGCCGCCCTACGACCTTGATCGCCTGTCACCCGCTTCTCATCGACACTCAAGCATCAGCCAAAGACATCCAATCCGCCGCCCACCAGCGTATCCGCGCCGCCAGCGACTGATTGGAAACTTTCTCTTGCCTGACCTTCGAACACGCTGACCTCAAAGACATTTCCCACATCATTAATGCGCTGTACCTGCTCGTTCAGGACGGCTGTGATTTGTTGGAAGCCGCGCAACACGTTCAGCTGCAACCTGAACAAGCGCAAGTCTAAGCAACACCTGTGTAGGAGCGAGCTTGCTCGTGAAAATCGCCAACGATGACGCGGTAAATCAGAAAAAACGCGGCGCCCTTGAGTTTTTCGCGAGCAAGCTCGCTCCTACAACTGATCAGCTTTACCCATCACATCGTTGCAAGCCATAAATGCCGGAGGCTTTTGTAAGATACTGCCAAACGTCACGCCATCCGTTTCCCAAACTGCTTCAAATACCCGTTCAACCCTCTATACCAGTTACGCGTAGCCGACTGAACATAACCTCCTATCAACTGTCTCGGAAAAAACCGTGAACATCGAAAGGACTCAATATATCGGCCACTATGGCATCACTTTCACGGTAATTCGACTCACCGTGATGCCAAGCAATCGACAAGAGCTAGCCACACTTTGCTTGCTGGAAGCAAAAGCTTCAGCGATAGAGGTCCGCTTGCGGCTTCAGAAGTTGTACGAAAGGATGCTCGCCCGAGATCTACCCTGCGTCATGACAGTGGCCGTCTCAAAGCCACTGACCAGGAAGCACGCAGATAGCTTGAACAATCGGAACAACCTCATAAAAGAAATCATTTCTGGCGCAGTTGCAGCCCCTGTCGGGATCATATCCAGCAAAGCAGAATCGATAGTCGAGAACGCTATCAGCGATTTGATTTCTCGCAGGATCCGCAACTTTCACAGCGCAGACATCGTCATCGGCCTTGATGCTCAGGTCAGCGGTGGCATAGGCCCGCAGCGCTCAAGTGTCTCAATGCATGTGCACTCCAGATGAACTTTAGTCAATGGCTTTACCTACAAACAGCGCTATTGTTCGCTCTCCATCTGCTGCTGTATTACAAAATCACTGACGGCACGTTAAGAACGCGTTTCGCCGTTACCTTCATCGTAACGGGACTGCTTCTGTTGTTCTGGCTACCCTACATCGCCATTGTCCTGAACATTCAACTTCTTCCCCTAGCCTTGTTCTTGATAGGCTTGGCTCTCTTCATCACGCGAAACAAATACCGCCTGCAACGTGACAGGCCCCCTCACCCACGCCTGCGTGCCCCCACCATGAACCTGGCCCCCAACTTCCCAGAAGACCCTGCCATGCAGCAACTTCTGCAATTGCTGCATGAAGAAATCGGCTTGCCAACACACAAGACCATTGGCTTGCACACCTCACTGAACTTCGACCTCGGGTGCGATGGTGCTGAGGCCAAGCAATTCATGGAGGCGCTGGAGCAGGATTTTGGTGTCGACCTGAGCGACTACGACGCTTATCGTTACTTCCAGCCGCCGGTGTTCGACGTGTTCCTGAAGCGTCGCGCCAAAGGCCGTGGTGACAAGATTCCGCTGACCATCGGCATGCTCTACCTGGCGATCAAGACCCACCGCTGGGACACGCAGACGCTGGAAAACCTGAGCTGAATCCAATGAAGGATTTTTTGTAGGGGCGAGCTTGCTCGCGAAAAACTCACAGGCGCCGCGTTCATTCAGCAAGCACGCGTTATCGTTGACGTTTTTCGCGAGCAAGCTCGCTCCTACAGTATTAGGGCAAGCCCGCTCCCACACTGGATCTGCGCTAATCTGGCGAGCCGTATAAATAACAAGGACCTTACATGGACGTAACAATGGGCCTGCTGGCCGCCCTGCTCTGGGGCGGCACGGACTTTCTGGTGGGCCTCAACGCCCGAGCCGTTGGCGTAAAACGCGCGGTGTATTTCGGCCAAGCCCTCGGTTTTTTGATCATGACCCTCCTGCTGGTCATTTTCCCAGCCTTCCTTTTCAAATCCCTTGATGCACCGTTAAGCGTTTGGCTCCTGGGCGTCGCCGCCGCTCTGCTGACGGTGTCCGGCGCCCTTGCGCTGTCCAAAGCCTTTGCCTTGGGCAAAGCGGCCATCGTCGCGCCATTGGTGACGTCCTATGGGGTCGTGACCACCTTGCTGTCCTGGGCCAGCGGTGAACACATCAGCCTGATACAACTGGGCTGCATCGCCCTGTGCGTGATCGGCGTTGTGCTGTCCAGCATTCACAAGGACAACGGTACGCCTCACAACAACCCGCGCCTGTCCATTGCCTACGCCATGTCCGCCGCAACCCTGTACGGCACCAGTTTCTGGCTGCAAGGTCGCTACACACTGCCAGCGCTGGGGCCAATCACCATGTTGTGGCTGGGTTACCTGGTGGGCTTGTGCGTGCTGGTGGTGATGGTGCTGAAGATCAAGGATGGCTTGAAGATCCCGCCGCTGAAAAATTGCGCGACGTTGACCGGTGCGAGCTTGATGAACCTCGGCGGGTTCTCGGCATTTTCGTGGGGCGCGATGGCCGGCTCGGTGTCGGTGGTGACGGTGATCAGTACGCTCTCTGGAGGGATCGCGGCGATCCTGGGGTTTGTATTTTTCAAGGAGCGTTTGTCAGCGGTGCAGGTCGCAGGCGTTGTACTGGTGCTGGTCGGTGCAGTGGTACTGCACATCGCCGACTAATCGTTCGCCCATAAAAAAGCCGCCTAAGAGGCGGCTTTTTTACAACGGCGAATCTTACAACTTAGGACCCGCCGCCTTGATCGCATCGCTGACTTCAAACTTCTTGAAGTTTTCGATGAACAGGCCAGCCAGAGCTTTCGCTGCTTCGTCGTAGGCAGCCTTGTCAGCCCAGGTGTTGCGTGGGTTCAACAGGCCGGTTTCAACGCCCGGTACGGCCAATGGCACGTCGAGGTTGATGGTGTCCAGGTGTTCGGTTTGCGCACCGATCAACGCACCGCTCTGGATCGCTGCAATCACGCCGCGAGTGGTCGGGATGTTGAAGCGTTTGCCGACGCCGTAGCCGCCGCCGGTCCAGCCGGTGTTGACCAGGTAGACCTTTGAGCCGAAACCACGGATACGCTTGATCAGAAGCTCTGCGTATTCGCCAGCCGGGCGTGGGAAGAACGGCGCGCCGAAGCAGGTGGAGAAGGTCGACTTGATGCCGCTGCCCGAACCCATTTCGGTCGAGCCCACCAGAGCGGTGTAGCCGGACAGGAAGTGGTAGGCCGCTTGTTCTTCGCTGAGGATCGACACAGGCGGCAGTACGCCGGTCAGGTCGCAGGTCAGGAAGATCACCGCGTTTGGCTCGCCGCCCAGGTTCTTCTCGGAACGCTTGGCAACGTGCTCCAGCGGGTAGGCGGCACGGCTGTTCTGGGTCAGGCTGACGTCGGCGTAGTCGGCGTGCTTGGCCTCGTCGATCACGACGTTTTCCAGCACAGCGCCGTGCTTGATAGCTTTCCAGATAACCGGCTCGTTCTTCTCGGACAGGTCGATGCACTTGGCATAGCAACCGCCTTCGATATTGAACACCACGCCTTCGCCCCAGCCGTGCTCGTCGTCACCGATCAGGTAACGGCTTTCGTCGGCGGACAGGGTGGTCTTGCCAGTGCCGGACAGGCCGAAGAACAGGGTCACATCGCCTGCTTCGCCAATGTTGGCGGCGCAGTGCATCGGCAGCACGTCGGCAGCCGGCAGCAGGAAGTTCTGCACCGAGAACATGGCTTTTTTCATTTCACCGGCGTAACGCATGCCGGCAATCAGTACTTTTTTCTGAGCGAAGTTGAGGATCACGCAACCGTCGGAGTTGGTACCGTCACGCTCTGGTACGCACTCGAAGTTGGCCACGTTGAGCACTTGCCACTCTTCACGACCGGCCGGGTTGTACTGGGCCGGGTTGATGAACAGGCAACGACCGAACAGGTTCTGCCAGGCAGTCTGGGTGGTCATTTTCACGGCCAGGTAGTGGTCTTCTGCAGCCCCTACGTGAACATGGGAAACGAAATGCTCTTGCGCGTTATTGAACGCCTCGACGCGAGCCCACAGGGCATCGAACTTGTCGGCCGGGAACTTGCGGTTGATCGGGCCCCAGGCGATGGCGTCCTGGGTGGAAGGCTCTTCAACGATGAAACGGTCAACCGGCGAACGACCGGTGCGGTGACCGGTTTCTACGACCAGCGCGCCAGTATCGGCAAGCACGCCTTCACCGCGCTGCAGGGCTTCTTTGACCAGATCGTCAACACTCAGATCGGTGTATACGGCGTTATTGGCTTGCGTCATGAGGTTCCCCGTCGGCCTATGGCCGAGTGCTCCAAACGTTTTGTAGTAGAAAGTTGCGCACTACTACCGCGAAAAAAGTGGGCCGGATTATGCCAGAAAAGCCCAAAAAGAGTAGGGCCCTCCCGTCAGAACACCTCTAATCCGGCGTTTGTCAGGTGATTTACCTGTGCTTAAACGTTTTAGTGGCGGGTGTCGGAAGGGGTGTCGCTGCCTGCGCCGGCGAACAATTGCGCTACATCAGCCGCGTCGAACAGGTAGCGCTGGTTGCAGAACTGGCAGTCGATCTCGATATGGCCGCCATGTTCCACCACCAGATTTTGCGCATCTTCCAGGCCCAGGCTGACCAGCGCGTTACCGGAACGCTCGCGCGAGCAACTGCAGTGAAAATGCAGGCCCTGTGCGTCGAACAGGCGCACGGCCTCTTCGTGGTAGAGGCGGTGCAGGATGGTTTCGTTGTCCAGGCCCAGCAGTTCTTCGGCCTTCAAGGTGTCGGCCAAGGCGATGATATGCCGCCAGCTTTCGGCACGATCATCCTCATCCTTGATGCGATCGGCCGGCAGTTGTTGCACCAGCAAACCACGGGCGCGCTTGCCGTCGGCGTTAAGCCAGAACTTGGTGCCCACTTGCTGGGACATAACGAAGTAGTTGGTGAAGCATTCCGACAGGGTCTGGCCGTCGAGGTCGACAATACCCTGGTACCGCTGGCCTTCAGTCGGGTCGACAGTCAGTGCCAGGACGCCGTTGGGCATCAGGTCGGCCAAGGTGGCATCTGCGGCAATCTGGTCAGCCTCGTAACGGGCCAGGCCACGGATCTCGCGCTCGCTCGAGCACTCGATCATCAACATGGGCACTGGCCCTTCGGAACGAGCCTGCAAGATCAGCAAACCGTCGAACTTCATGGTGCCCACCAGCAGCGCCGCGGCGGCCATCAACTCGCCGAGCAATTGCGCGACCGGCTCCGGATAGGCGTGTTTGGCAAGGACTTCGGCATAGCTGAGCTCCAACGAAACCATCTCGCCGCGGGCATCGCTCTCATCGAAGATGAAGCGTTGGGTGAAGTCGGTATCCGGTAGATCAGTCATAGGTCTGGGTATCTGAAGTGATGACAAAATGATTACAAGGTTTATAAAATTAAACGCTTTAGCACCATCTTGGTGCGACTTCTCCTGAATTCAAGGAGCTGAATAGAGCGATGAGGGACAGTTTATGAACAATCCGGGTTTGTTCCAAGCCAACTGGAACCTCCGGCGATGGGCTCTTTGCAATCTACTCGCTATCGGACTGCTGTGTTTTTGGCTGTGGCCCACGGGCCAGATGCTCTGTGTGATTTTCGACGAGTGGCTGTTTCATCTGCTCAATGGCCCATTGGCCACGAACTCGACCTGGCTACATGTGTGGGCCGTGGCCAGCCTGCGGCCGTTTGATGCAGTGGTCGGCGTGATTTTGCTGGCACTGCTGATTCGCGGCGATTGGGTGTTCAAGGCCGTACACGTGCGCCAGGCGTTTTTTGGCTTCCTCGGCATTCTGCTGCTATTGCTGTTTATCCGCATGCTGTTCTCAAAACTCGCGGCGCACATGGGCTGGCAGCACAGTAGCCCGTCGATGGTCATCAGCGGCGCGATTCAAATGAGCGACTTTTTCCCAGGGTTGGAGAAAACCTGGGAATTGAAGGACCGCTCGAGCCAGAGCTTCCCCGGCGACCATGCTTCGGTGCTATTGATCTGGGCGATGTTCATGAGCGTGTTCGCCCGGCGCATCGGCCAGGTGCTGGTGATCTGGGGCCTGGCGCTGCTGTTCATGATGCCGCGGCTGGTAGCCGGCGCGCACTGGGGCCAGGACGATTATATCGGTGGCGTACTGCTGGCGCTGTTGGCGCTGGGGTGGGGGTATTACACGCCGTTTGCGGCGAAGGTGTCGGGCGCTTTGTTGCGGATGACGGCGCCGCTTTTCGGGCTACTGAGCAAGTTGCCCGTTATTGGGCGGTTGAGTGTCATGCGCACCACTCCGTAACCCCCCAGGGCTAAAAGTGGGAGCGGGCAAGCCCGCTTCCACATTTGATCGAGTTTGCATGGGCGACTCGTGCAATCAATCGTCATTGCCGCTGCCGCGAAACTTGAACAGATCGCGGCGCTGCTTCTTGCTCGGCTTGCCGTCAGTGGTCAGGCCTGAAGCCCCTGCCTTGCGCATGGCCGCAGCGTTTTCGCGCTTCGCGATGCTGGCTTCGGTCTCGGCATACAGTGCCTGCGCTTCAGGCGCGCCCCGGCGGATGATGGAAAGCGCCTGTACCACGATGGTTTTTTCATCAAACCCTGTACGAATCTGAAACTCGTCGCCGACGCGCGGCTCCTTTCCCGGCTTGCAGCGCTCGCCGCGATGATGCACCTTGCCGCTCTCGATAGCGGCCTTGGCCAGAGCGCGGGTCTTATAGAACCGCGCTGCCCACAACCACTTGTCCAGCCGGACCTTCTCTTCATCTTCCTGCTTTTGAGCCACTTGAATTCCTCGCTCTGAAAAATGTCGCAACTTTACCGTTGAAACCCTTCGACGCATAAACCCCAAGGCTCACCTAAGATACGCCAGGTAGCACCCTGTTTTCGCGAGGATACGCCGTGACCGACTTTCCCCTTTCACTCACCTCGCCCAACCAGCGGTGCGTGGGTTGCCAGCAAAGTGAGCCTCTGGGGTTCGATTTTGCGTTCGCCTACCAGCCTATCGTAGATCTGCGTGACCATTCGATCTTCGCCAACGAAGCCTTGGTACGCGGTCCCCAGGGAGAAGGCGCGCTGTCGGTGCTGGCTCAGGTCAACGAAACCAATCGCTACCGCTTCGACCAGCGCTGCCGGACCAAGGCCATCGCCGGTGCCGCAGCCCTGGGCATGCAGACTCACCTTTCCATCAACTTCATGCCCAATGCTGTATATCGTCCGGAACTGTGTATCCGCAGCACTCTGGAGGCCGCCCAGGCGCACAATTTCCCGCTGGACCGGCTGATTTTCGAGACCCTGGAAAGCGAGCACGTAGATAACTATCGCCATTTGACGAATATTCTGCGTGAATACCGCGAATTCGGCTTCAAGACCGCCATCGACGATTTCGGCGCGGGCTATTCGGGGCTGAACCTGCTGGCCGATTTCCAACCTGACTTGATCAAGCTCGACATGGCGCTGATTCGCGATGTCGACCAGGATCGTGTCCGTCAGGTGATCGTCCGGGGGATTGTCACAATCTGTGAGCAGTTGGGGGTTACTGTCATCGCCGAGGGCATCGAAAGTGCCGGCGAGCGCGACTTCCTGTCCGACTGCGGAATATTTCTGATGCAGGGCTTCTGGTTCGCCAAGCCCGCATTCAAAGCGTTGGCTGAGGTATCTCCTCAAGCCTGGGCGAATTGACCGGTTAACCATATTGAAGACATTTGACCATTTGACCGTTGTGGGTCTGCGTGAGTGGGTGGCACTTCCCGACTTGGGAGTGGCGGGCCTGCGGGCGAAGATCGACACCGGTGCCAGTACCTCAAGCCTGCACGCCACCGATATCGAGCCCTTTGAGCGCGACGGTGAAAAGTGGGTGCGTTTTACCGCGCACCTGGGCAGCGTGGTGCAACTGCGTCACCGCCGCTGTGAAGCGCCCCTGGTGACGATGAAAACCATCAAGAGCTCCAACGGCCATGCACAGGTGCGCTACGTGATCAGCACCACCCTGGCCCTGGGTGATCGGGTATGGCGGGTGGAGTTCACCCTCGCCTGTCGCAAAGCCATGCGTTACCGCCTGCTGCTGGGCTCCAAGGCGCTGATTGACGGCCAGTTGGTGGTCAATCCAGGCCTCAAGTACGTTCAAGACAAGCCGGTGTTCCCGGTCTCCACTATTTCTGCCCCAGGTGCTGCATGAAGATTGCTGTGCTGTCGCGAAACCCGCGTCTGTATTCCACCCGCCGCCTGGTCGAGGCCGGCACTGAACGTGGCCATGAAATGGTGGTGATCGACACGTTGCGTGCCTACATGAACATTGCCAGCCACAAGCCGCAGATCCACTACCGGGGCAAACCCCTGGAAGGCTTTGACGCGGTAATCCCGCGTATCGGCGCTTCGGTGACCTTCTATGGCTGCGCGGTATTGCGCCAGTTTGAAATGATGGGGGTGTTTCCGCTGAATGAATCCGTGGCCATTGCGCGCTCGCGGGACAAGCTGCGCTCCCTGCAACTGCTGTCGCGCCGGGGCATCGGTCTGCCGGTCACCGGTTTTGCCCACTCTCCGGACGACATTCCCGACCTGATCGAGATGGTCAATGGCGCACCGCTGGTGATCAAGGTACTGGAAGGCACCCAGGGCATCGGAGTGGTGCTGTGTGAAACAGCAACGGCGGCGGAGTCGGTGATTGAGGCGTTCATGGGCCTCAAGCAGAACATCATGGTGCAGGAATACATCAAGGAAGCGGGCGGCGCGGACATTCGCTGCTTCGTGGTGGGCGACAAGGTGATCGCAGCCATGAAGCGCCAGGCCAAGCCCGGTGAGTTCCGCTCCAACCTGCACCGTGGCGGCAGCGCCAGCCTGATCAAGATCACCCCGGAAGAGCGCATGACCGCGCTGCGGGCGGCCAAGGTGATGGGGCTGAGTGTGGCGGGTGTGGACATCCTGCGCTCCAACCATGGCCCCCTGGTGATGGAAGTAAACTCATCGCCGGGCCTGGAAGGGATCGAAACCACCACCGGTAAGGATGTGGCGGGGATCATCATTCAGCATCTGGAAAAGAATGGCGGGCCGAATATGACTCGGACCAAGGGAAAGGGCTGAATACCCACATCTGCCACACGCCGCAAACCACTGTGGGAGCTGGCTTGCCTACGATAACGCCGGTACATTCAACATCGTCGTTGAATGAACTACCGCTATCGCAGGCAAGCCAGCTCCCACATTTGCATTCATATTGCTTGTTAGACAGCGTCTCGAGGCAGCATCAACCCCAGCGGCAGCCGCACCCGCGCTTCCAACCCGCCGCCTTCACGGTTGCGCAACTCGACATTGCCGCCATGCATCGACGCAATCCGCCGCACAATCGCCAACCCCAACCCGGTGCCCTTGCCTCCTCGGGCGCGGTCGCCACGGGTGAAGGGGTTGAAGATACCCTCCAGCTCAGCCGGGTCGATTCCTGTGCCACGGTCCATCACGCTCAGCACCACGTAAGGCGCGGCACTGTCGCCAGAAACGTACGCCGCCACTTCCACATCGGAACCGGCATGGTGCAAGGCGTTGCCAATCAAGTTGTTCAGCAGGCGCTTCATCGACACCCGGCGTAATGCGAACGGCTGGATCGGCTCCAGGCGCGTGCGCACCTGCTCACCATTCTGGTTATAGGGCGCAACCACCTCACGCACGAGGTCGGTGAGGTCGACCTCCTCGACCACTTCATCCCGCCCGTCACGGATGAACGCCAGGAACTGGTCCAGAATAGCGTCCATGTCCTCGATGTCGCGCACCATGTCATCGGTGAGGTCGGTATGGTCCCCCATCAACTCCAGGGACAACCGTAATCGCGTCAGCGGCGTGCGCAAGTCATGGGACACCCCCGCCAGCATCAACTCGCGTTCGCGCCCGGCCTGTTCGACATCTTCTGCCATCTGGTTGAAGGCGCCGTACACCTCGGTCATCTCACTGGGCGTGTCGCTGACCGGCAAGCGCACACTGCGCCCCTGGCCCAGTTGGCGAGCGGCGAACACCAGGCGCTTGAGGGGTTGGTTGAGCTGGCGGACGAAAATCCACGCGGACGCCGTTGAGAGCAAGCCAATGGCCAGGAACCAGCCCAACACGTTCCAGATTTTTTGCCCCCGCAGCGGGTGCGGATAAAGCGGAACCTTGATCCAGGCATCCCCCAGGCTTGGCGCTCGCACCCACAGCGCAGGCGAAACATGCATACGCAGCCGCACCTCGGTGTCCGCGCCCAACTCGGCCTGCATCTGGCGCTGGTAGATCTCGCTGTAAGGCCAATGCTGCTCGCCTTCAGGCACACCAGCGCCGTCAACCCGCGTCAGCGTCGACGCCTTGGCTACTTTTTCGCGGTTCTCAGGGTCTACCGCCCAATAACCACGCAACGTCAGGGCGACACCATGGCTGTACTGCCGGTCCACCAGCACGTCTTCGTTCATCAATAGATAAACCAGCGTGAGCGCCTTGGAAAACAGAACGACAATAAGCACCAGCCAGAGGGTGCGGGAGAAGAAACTTTGTGGGAACCACAGCGGGGTTTTCATAGATGAAAGCTGCACACCTTGCAGGAACGAGCGGCGCTCGCAGAATTGCAGACGCCGGGCATCCCGTCGCCCCTCATGGAGTCAAACGCCAGGATACCCGCCCCTGCAAATCATCGGTCACTTGGTTGCGGTGCCATCCGGCACAAACACATAACCCACACCCCACACCGTCTGGATATACCGCGGCTTGGACGGGTCTGGCTCGATCATCCGGCGCAATCGGGAAATCTGCACGTCGATGGAGCGCTCGAGGGCGTCCCATTCCCGGCCACGGGCCAGGTTCATCAGCTTGTCACGGGTCAGCGGCTGGCGAGCGTTCATCACCAGGGCCTTGAGCACTGCGAATTCGCCGGTGGTGAGCATGTGCACTTCTTCACCGCGCTTGAGCTCACGGGTGGCCAGCGACAATTCGTAATCGCCAAAGGTGACGCTTTCGTCTTCGCTGCCCGGTGCACCCGGTACCGCCGGTGCCTGGCGACGCAACACGGCCTTGACCCGCGCCATCAGCTCATCGGGGTTGAACGGCTTGGCCAGGTAGTCATCAGCGCCCAGCTCCAGGCCCTTGATGCGGCTCAGTTCATCGCCCTTGGCGGTGAGCATGATGATCGGGATCTGATTGTTCGCACCGCGCAGGCGCTTGCAGGCAGTGAGGCCGTCTTCACCGGGCAACATCAGGTCGAGTACGACCAGGTTGAAAACTTCACGCCCTAACAGACGATCCATCTGTTCGGTGTTCGGCACCGCGCGGGCACGATAGCCCTTGGAGTTGAAAAAACGCTCCAGCAGGCTGCTCAGCCCCGGATCGTCATCAACGATGAGAATTTTTTCGCCTTCAGCAGTTTGTGCGGTGCTGCTCATTGGATGCTCCTCTTATCTCGGCGCGCATTATGGCGTAGCTGCCGTTATACGCACCGTGTGCATTGTTAGCAGATTTTTCATCTACTGCCAGCGAACCCGCGCCCTACAAGCTGCGGCGCAGTAGCCCCCAAGGGCAGAACGCTGGTTATAATGCGGCGCCTCCGTGCAGGGCAACGTCAGATCGTTACCGTTTGCTGCCGGGCTTTTTTTACCCGCTTGTCGTGACTTTTTCGATTTCGAGGGTCAATAGCCAGCCTCTTGACCCAGGCAGCGGCGCCAGTCGGGCCGCTCAACCAGCCTCGCCGAGCCTTGTTTTTACGGGCCGGCGCGCTGATTTTAAGAATTTCAGGTGGTTTTATGGACAGCATCAACAGCCGCATCGCCGAGGAACTCGGCGTACGCCCACAACAGGTCGAAGCGGCCGTCGCTCTACTGGATGAAGGCTCCACCGTGCCCTTCATCGCCCGTTACCGAAAAGAAGTGACCGGCAGCCTCGACGACACCCAACTGCGTCACCTGGAAGAGCGCCTGCGCTACCTGCGAGAACTCGACGAACGGCGTATCAGCATCCTCGCCAGCATCGAGGAACAGGGCAAGTTGACCCCTCAACTGGAACGCGACATCAAACTCGCGGACACCAAGACCCGCCTCGAAGACCTTTACCTGCCGTACAAACAGAAACGTCGTACAAAGGGCCAGATCGCCCTGGAAGCCGGCCTGGGTGATTTGGCCGATGGCTTGTTCAACGACCCATCGTTGACCCCGGAAACCGAAGCCGCCCGTTTTATCGACGCGGAAAAAGGCGTCGCCGACGTCAAGGCCGCCCTCGAAGGCGCCAAGTACATCCTGATGGAGCGCTTCGCCGAAAACGCCAGCCTCCTGGAAAAACTGCGTACCTACCTCAAGCAGGAAGCCATCCTCAGCGCCCGCGTCATCGCCGGCAAAGAGGAAGAAGGCGCCAAGTTCCGCGACTACTTCGAACACGACGAGCCGCTCAAAAGCATGCCGTCCCACCGCGCCCTGGCGATTTTCCGCGGCCGTAACGAAGGCATTCTCAGCTCCGCGCTGAAAGTCGGTGACGAGCTGCCGGGCACCATGCACCCCTGCGAAGGCATGATCGGTCAACAATTCGGCATCCAGAACCAGAACCGCCCGGCGGACAAGTGGCTCGGCGAAGTGGTGCGCTGGACCTGGAAGGTCAAGCTTTACACCCATCTGGAAACCGACCTGCTGGGCGAGCTGCGCGACGGCGCCGAAACCGAGGCGATCAACGTGTTCGCCCACAACCTGCACGATCTGCTGTTGGCCGCACCGGCCGGCCCGCGTGCCACCCTGGGCCTCGACCCGGGCCTGCGCACTGGTTGCAAGGTCGCGGTGGTCGACGCCACCGGCAAGCTGCTGGACCACGCCACCGTGTACCCACACGTACCGCACAATAAGTGGGACCAGACCCTCGCGATCCTGGCCGCCCTGTGCGCCAAGCACGCGGTGGACCTGATCGCCATCGGCAACGGCACCGCCAGCCGCGAAACCGACAAGCTGGCCGCCGAGCTGATCAAAAAATACCCAGCCATGAAGATGACCAAGGTCATGGTCTCCGAAGCAGGCGCTTCGGTGTACTCGGCTTCGGAGCTGGCCTCCAAGGAATTCCCGGACCTCGACGTGTCGATCCGTGGCGCAGTGTCCATCGCTCGTCGCCTGCAAGACCCGCTGGCCGAACTGGTGAAGATCGACCCTAAATCCATCGGCGTCGGCCAGTACCAGCACGACGTGTCGCAACTGAAGCTGGCACGCGGCCTGGATGCGGTGGTGGAAGACTGCGTAAACGCCGTGGGCGTGGATGTGAACACCGCATCCGTGGCCCTGCTGGCGCGAATCTCCGGCCTCAACGCCACCCTGGCGCAGAACATCGTCAGCCATCGCGACGAAAACGGCGCGTTCAAAACCCGCGCCGCACTGAAGAAGGTCGCACGCCTGGGTGAAAAAACCTTTGAACAGGCTGCTGGTTTCCTACGCGTAATGAACGGCGACAACCCGCTGGACGCCTCTGCGGTTCACCCGGAAGCCTACCCGCTGGTGCAACGCATTGCCGCCGAAACCGACCGCGATATTCGTTCGTTGATTGGTGATGCCGCGTTCCTCAAGCGCCTGGACCCGAAGAAGTACACCGACGAAACCTTCGGTGTGCCGACCATCACCGATATCCTGCAAGAACTGGAGAAACCGGGTCGCGACCCGCGCCCGGAGTTCAAGACCGCCGAGTTCCAGGACGGTGTCGAAGACCTCAAGGACCTGCAACCGGGCATGATCCTCGAAGGCGTGGTGACCAACGTGACCAACTTCGGCGCGTTCGTGGACATCGGCGTGCATCAGGACGGTTTGGTGCATATCTCCGCGCTTTCGGAGAAGTTCATCAAGGACCCACGTGAAGCGGTGAAAGCCGGTGACGTGGTCAAGGTCAAGGTCATGGAAGTCGACATCCCACGCAAACGCGTCGGCCTGTCGATGCGCATGAGCGATACCCCCGGCGAGAAAATCGACGGTGCCCGTGGCGCTCGCCCCGGTTCGGCGCCGCGCCAGTCGCAGAGCAACGCCCCGCGCAAGGAAACCACCACCGCCGCGCCAAGCAACAACGCCATGGCGTCGCTGTTTGCCAACGCTAAACAGTTGAAGAAGCGCTGATGGAAATTCCGGCCGGTTTGACCCAGAGCGCATTCAGCGAACTGATCGGCTGCCGCCTGCAACGCCTGGAAGAGGGCGTTGCCGAGGTGGCCCTGACCCTGGAGCCGCACCTGCGCAACCGCGCGGGCAAGCTCCATGGCGGGGCGATTTTCAGCCTGGTGGATATAACCATGGGCCTGGCCTGTTCCAGCGCCCATGGTTTCGACCAGCAGAGCGCCACCATCGAATGCAAGATCAACTATATTCGCGCTGTGGAAGACGGTGAGGTGCTGTGCACCAGCCGGGTGATCCACGCCGGTCGCCGCACCCTGGTGGTCGAGGCCGACGTGTATCAGAGCGAAAGACTTGTCGCAAAAGCACAGGGCACGTTCGCTGTCCTATAGCTCCCCACCCCCGATTTGAGTTAATTTCGGCGCTGCGATAACAGCGTCGGAATTTTCTCGCTGCGCTGTAGCCCAATTCATGGAGTGAAGTCGGCAGATTCAGAGCGGGTCAAATCGACTCAAAACCAGGCGATCACGCCAGTTTCAACTTCACCCTTGTAGACCGTCCTGCCCACCCCCATATTGGGGCGACTGACGCGTGAAGGAATCCAACTTGAGCGAACTTCTCAACCGCCGCCTGGCCCTGCTCGGCAAGCGCGAACACCTCTCCCTGCTAGAGCAATGCTTGCACGGCATCGAGCGCGAATGCCTGCGCGTCACCAACGAAGGTCGACTGGCGCAAACGCCGCACCCCGAAGCCCTGGGCGCCGCGCTGACCAATGAACAGATCACCACCGACTACTCGGAATCGCTGCTGGAGTTCATCACCCCTGCCCTGCCGAACCCGGCCGATACTCTGAGCAGCCTGGACAAGATCCATCGCTTTGCCTACACCAAGCTGGGCAGCGAATACCTGTGGAGCCCCTCGATGCCGTGCCCGTTGCCGGCCGAGGAAGATATTCCGATTGCCTACTACGGCACCTCCAACATCGGCCAGCTCAAGTACGTGTACCGCAAGGGCCTGGCCCTGCGTTACGGCAAGACCATGCAGTGCATCGCCGGCATCCACTACAATTTTTCCCTGCCGGAAGCGTTGTGGCCGTTGCTCAAGGAAACAGAAGGGTTTGTCGGCACCGACCGTGACTATCAATCCACGGCCTACATCGCGCTGATCCGTAATTTCCGTCGTTACAGCTGGCTGTTGATGTACCTGTTCGGTGCCTCGCCAGCCCTGGATGCCGGCTTCCTGCGCGGACGCTCGCATCAGCTTGAAGTCCTCGACGCCGACACGCTGTACCTGCCCTACGCCACCAGCCTGCGCATGAGCGACCTGGGGTACCAGAGCAACGCCCAGGCCGGCCTGACGCCGTGCTACAACGATTTGGCCAGCTACACCGACAGCCTGCGCGAAGCGGTGGCAACACCCTACGCGCCCTATGTCGAAGTCGGCACGCACAAGGATGGCGAGTGGGTGCAGCTCAATACCAACATCCTGCAGATCGAAAACGAGTACTACTCCAACATCCGTCCCAAGCGCGTGACCTACACCGGCGAGCGGCCGATCCAGGCGTTGATGGCGCGCGGCATCCAGTACATCGAAGTACGCTGCCTGGACATCAACCCGTTCCTGCCGATGGGTATCGACCTGCCAGAGTCGCGGTTCCTCGACGCATTCCTGCTGTACTGCGCGCTGAACGACAGCCCACTGTTTGCCAACAACGAGTGCGGCAACGCCACCTCCAACTTCCTCAGCGTGGTCAAGGAAGGCCGCCGTCCGGGCCTGCAATTGCAGCGTGACGGCCAGCCGGTGGATATGAAGGAGTGGGCGGCCGAGTTGCTGGAGAAGATTGCCCCGCTGGCCGCCCTGCTCGATCAGAGCCATGGCATCACCGAGCACAGCGAGGCATTGGACGCCCAGTTGGCCAAGGTCAAGGACCCATCCCTGACGCCGTCGGCGCAGGTGTTGGCAGCCATGGCTGAGCGCAAGGAAAGCTTTGCGCAGTTCTCCCTGCATCAAAGCGAAGTCCATGCCGAATACTTCCGCAAAGAACCTTTGGCGCCTGAGGAACAAGCGCACTTTGAAGAACTGGCCCGTGCGTCGCTGGCGCAACAGGCAGAGCTGGAGCAGAACGAAGTAGGCGATTTCGATGTGTTTGTCGGTTCGTACCAGGCAAGCATCCTCGCCATCAGCAACTAACCTCAGGCTCGCTCCCCCTGTGGGAGCTGGCTTGCCTGCGATATCGGTAGGTCAGCAACCCACCTGTTGACAGATACACCGCTATCGCAGGCAAGCCAGCGCCCATATTATTTTTGCCAGCCTGAAAACAGGCTTCGCCATTTCCCCTCATAAGCTAATTCGAAAAAGTTATTTATTTTCGGATTCTTAGATCATTTAGTCTCCTCTCACGCCGACCCTCGGCCGCCTGATTTAGGAGCTTCCCCTTGAAACTGTTGACCCCTCTGCGCCTGTTGGCCGCATTGTCCCTGGCCGGTGCCAGCCTGTTTGCCCAGGCGGCGGATGTGACCATTGCGTACCAGACCACCGTGGACCCGGCCAAAGTCGCCCAAGCCGACGGCGCCTATGAAAAAGCCACCAACGCCAAGATCGACTGGCGCAAATTCGACAATGGCGCCGACATCATCGCCGCCATCGCGTCCGGCGACGTGCAGATCGGCTACCTCGGTTCCAGCCCGCTCACCGCCGCGATAACCCGTAAAGTCCCGGTGCAAACCTTCCTCGTCGCCACCCAGATCGGCGGCGCCGAAGCCCTGGTGGCGCATAACGGTTCGGGGATCAACAGCCCTCAGGACCTGGTCGGCAAAAAAATCGCCGTGCCCTTCGTTTCCACCGGCCACTACAGCCTGCTCGCCGCCCTTAAACACTGGAACATCGACCCGGCCAAAGTCACCATTCTCAACATCGCCCCACCGGCCATCATTGCCGCCTGGAAGCGCGGTGATATCGACGCCACCTATGTCTGGGACCCAGCCCTGGGCGTGGCCAAGGAAACCGGCAAGGTGCTGATCACCTCCGGGGAGCTGGCCAAGTTCGGCGCGCCGACGTTCGATGCCTGGATCGTGCGCAAGGACTTCGCCGAGAAGCACCCAGAGATCGTCACCGCCTTCGCCAAGGTCACTCTGGATGCCTACGCCGCCTACCGCAAAGACCCACAAGCCTGGCTCGCCGATTCCGGCAACGTCGACAAACTGGTGAAACTCTCCGGCGCCAAGGCCAGCGATATCCCGTTGCTGCTGCAAGGCAACGTCTACCCGTTGGCCGCCGACCAGGTAACGCTGCTGGGCGCACCGACCACCAAGGCCGTCACCGACACCGCTGCGTTCCTCAAGGAGCAAGGCAAGGTCGAGGCCGTGCTGCCCGACTACGCCCCTTATGTCAGCGCCAAGTTCATTACCAACTGACTCAGGAGTTCACTGCGATGGCCTTGCTACAACTGGAGCGCATCAGCGCACAGTACCCAGGCGCCCCGGAACCGGTACTGTCCGATATTTCACTGGAGCTTGGACCCCAGCAATTGCTGGTCGCCCTGGGCCCGTCCGGCAGCGGCAAGACCTCGTTGTTGAACCTGATTGCCGGCTTCGTCGAACCGTCTGCCGGGCGTATCACCCTCGATGGCGTGCCGGTCAAAGGCCCCAGCGCCGAGCGCGGCGTGGTGTTCCAGGACGATGCCCTGCTGCCCTGGCAGGACGTGCTGGCCAATGTGGCTTTCGGCCTGGAACTGGCCGGCGTGCCCAAGGCGCAGCGCGACGTGCGGGCGCGTGAAATGCTCGCGCTGGTGGACCTGGCCGGTTTCGACAACCGCCGCATCTGGCAACTCTCCGGTGGCCAGAAGCAACGCGTCGGCCTGGCGCGTGCGCTGGCGGCCGACCCGCGTGTACTGCTGATGGACGAACCCTTCGGCGCCCTGGATGCCTTCACCCGTGAACAGATGCAGGAGTTGCTGCTGCAAGTGTGGCGGCGCACGGCCAAGCCGGTATTCCTGATTACCCACGACATTGAAGAAGCGGTGTTTCTCGCCACCGACTTGATCTTGCTGGCGCCCAACCCCGGCCAGATCGTCGAACGCCTGCAGCTGGATTTCGGCCAACGTTACGCCGCCGGTGAATCAGCCCGCGCAATCAAGTCCGACCCGCGCTTTATCGAAACCCGTGAACATGTGCTGGGCAAAGTGTTCTCCCAACGGCAGGTGTACGCATGAGCAGCTACGAACTTCCCGCCACGGCCACCGAGCCTGCGACACATCCCGTGATCCCGCTGCGCCGTCGCCTGAGCACGCGCTGGATCAGCCTGCTGACCCTGGCGGCCTTGCTTGCCCTGTGGTGGGCGGTGACCGCCACAGGTTTGATCGAACCTTTGTTCCTGCCGCCACCGTCCGCCGTGTTGCAAAAAGGCTGGCTGCTGGCAACCACCGGCTACATGGATTCCACTTTGTGGCAGCACCTGGGCGCGAGCCTCAGTCGCATCGGCCTGGGCCTGGGCTTTGCAGTACTGACCGCCGTGCCGGTGGGGATCGCCATCGGTGCCAACCGTATCGCCCGTGGCATTCTCGATCCGCTGATCGAGTTCTACCGGCCGATTCCGCCCCTGGCCTACCTGCCGTTGATCGTGATCTGGTGCGGCATTGGCGAGCTGTCCAAGGTGCTGCTGATCTACCTCGCTATCTTCGCCCCGATTGCCATCGCCACCGCCACTGGGGTGCGCACCGTCGACCCGGCCAAATTACGCGCGGCGCAGTCGTTGGGCGCCAGCCGCGCGCAACTGATTCGCCATGTGATCCTGCCCAGCGCCCTGCCCGATATCCTCACCGGTGTGCGCATCGGCCTGGGCGTGGGCTGGTCGACCTTGGTGGCGGCCGAGTTGATTGCCGCCACCAGCGGCCTGGGCTTTATGGTGCAGTCGGCGGCGCAGTTTCTGGTCACTGATGTGGTGGTGCTGGGCATCCTGGTCATCGCCCTGATCGCCTTCGCCATGGAAATGGGCCTGCGCGCCCTGCAGCGTAAATTAGTGCCCTGGCATGGCCAGGCACACTGAGTGAAGAACCCACAATGAGCAGCCTGACCGTTACCCCATTAAGCACCGCCCTGGGCGCCCAGATCGGCGGCGTCGATATCACCCAGCCGCTGAATCCCGAACAGCGCGACGCCATTGAACAGGCGTTGCTCGACTATTCGGTGCTGTTCTTCCGTGACCAGCCGATCACCCCTGCGCAACAGGCACGGTTCGCGGCAAACTTTGGCGACCTGCACATCCACCCGATCTACCCCAACGTGCCGGAACAGCCCGAAGTGCTGATCCTCGACACCGCCGTCACGGATGTGCGTGATAACGCGGTGTGGCATACCGACGTGACGTTCCTGCCCACGCCTGCTCTGGGCGCAGTGCTCAGCGCCAAGCTGTTGCCCGCGTTCGGCGGCGATACCTTGTGGGCCAGTGGGATTGCGGCGTATGAAGCACTGTCTGAACCGCTAAAGCGCTTGCTCGATGGCCTCACCGCCACACACGACTTCACCAAGTCGTTCCCGCTGGAGCGCTTTGGCAACACCGCCGAGGACCTTGTGCGCTGGGAGGCAACTCGCAAGAAAAACCCGCCGCTATCGCACCCAGTCGTGCGCACGCATCCGGTGAGTGGACGTAAATCACTATTCGTCAGCGACGGCTTCACCACCCGAATAAATGAACTGGAACCGGCCGAAAGCGAGGCCATTCTCAAGCTGCTGTTCGCCCACGCCACCCGCCCGGAATTCACCATTCGCTGGCGCTGGCACGAGAATGATGTGGCGTTCTGGGATAACCGCGTCACCCAGCATTACGCCGTGGATGACTACCGGCCGCAGCGGCGGGTGATGCACCGGGCGACGATTCTTGGGGATGTGCCGTTCTAACGCTTGGCGACAGATCGTTCCCACGCTCTGCGTGGGAACGCCTCCTGTGACGCTCTGCGTCACGACTTTAAAGCGGACGCCGAGCGTCCGGGGCTGCATTCCCACGCAGAGCGTGGGAACGGTCACCCAGTGGTGTAAGGTTATTCAGCAGTGGACGGTTTTTCCCACAGGTTGATCCCACCTTCCTGCGCAAACCGATCAATCTCCGCCAGTTCTTCAGCACTGAAGCTCAAGTTCTTCAACGCCCCGACGTTCTCGATAATCTGCTCCGGCCGGCTTGCGCCGATCAGCGCACTGGTTACGCGCGGATCACGTAATGTCCACGCCAACGCCAACTGGGCCAGGCTCTGGCCACGGCGTTTGGCGATTTCATTCAGGCCGCGTACATGGGCGATGTTGGCTTCGGACAGGTGCTGGGCCTGCAACGAGCCACCACCCGGACGGTTCACCCGCGCATCGGCCGGTACGCCATTGAGGTATTTATCGGTCAACAAACCCTGGGCCAGCGGCGTGAAGGCGATCACCCCGGCGCCGAGTTCTTCAGTGGTGTCCAGCAGGTCTTTTTCCACCCAACGGTTGAGCAGGTTGTAGGCCGGCTGGTGGATCAACAACGGCACTTTCCACTCATTGAGCAACGCTGCGATTTCGCGGGTTTTTACCCCGGAGTAAGACGAGATACCGATGTACAACGCCTTGCCTTGTTGCACGGCGGTGGCCAGGGCGCTGGCGGTCTCTTCCAGAGGCGTGTCGGGGTCGAAGCGGTGCGAGTAGAAGATATCCACATAATCGACGCCAAGGCGTTGCAGGCTCTGGTCCAGGCTCGCCAATACGTATTTACGCGAACCGCCACCCTGGCCGTAAGGACCGGGCCACATGTCCCAACCGGCTTTGCTGGAAATGATCAATTCGTCGCGGTAGTGCTTGAAGTCTTCACGCAGCAACCGGCCGAAGTTGATCTCGGCGCTGCCGTAAGGCGGGCCGTAGTTGTTGGCCAGGTCGAAGTGGTTGATACCCAGGTCGAACGCCGTGCGCAGCAATGCGCGCTGGGTGTCGATCGGGGTGCTGTCACCAAAGTTGTGCCACAACCCCAGGGACAGTGCCGGCAACACCAATCCACTGCGGCCTACGCGGCGATAAGGAATAGATTCATAGCGGTTTTCGGCAGCAATGTACGTCATCGAATCCTCTCTTGATCTAGGGCAAATAAGGCCCGGGAATAGGCATATTCCCGGGCCTTTTAAGCAGCTGAATCGCTTAAGTCTGCCTCTTCCTTTTACAGCAAAGACCTACTTGAGAGGAACGCTATCAGCGCACCATGTGCAAGAACTGCAGATGGCGCTCGTACTGGTCGAGGATGTCATTGATGATCTGCTCCTTGGTGTAGCCCACCAGGTCATAGTCCTGGCTGCCCTCACTCAAGTGCACTTCGGCCCGATAGTAGCGGCGGTTGTTGATCTCTTTCTTGCCAATGCCGCCCAAGGCGAACGACGGTGTGAAATAGCCACGCATCTGCACCTGGTAGATGAACGGACGTTCTTCACCATGGCCGATTTCGAGGCTGACGCTGTCGTTGGACGGGTCGGGCTGGGTCACCACCGTAAGGCCCTTCTCGACAAACACTGCGGTCACTTCTTCAATCGCCGGGCGCACCGTGGTGTCGAGGAAACGGTATACCTCATCGCGGGATGGGAAATGCACCGCCTGGCTCAAACGCTGGCGCCAGCCGCCTCGGCCTTTGCGCGAAGCGGAGATCGGTGCCAGGGAATGCAACTGCGCGATCTGCTTTTGCGACTCCAGGTAGAACGCCTTGTGCAGCCCCCACATCATCAGCAGCAGGATCAGCGAGAACGGCAGCGAGGTCAGTACCACCGCAGACTTGAGCGAGTCGATACTGCCGGCGAACAGCAACGCACTGGTGACCAGGGCGGTCATCGCGCCCCAGAACACACGCAGCCACTTCGGCCCATCTTCATCCGCGTTGCCGCCTTTGGACGAGAGGGTGGACAGCACCACAGTGCCGGAGTCCGCCGAGGTCACGAAGAACACAAAGCTGATGAACACCGTGACCCCGATCACCGTCTTGCTCCACGGGTAGGTTTCCAGCAGCAGGTAGAGGCTCATCGATGGGTCATCGATCGCCGACTGGCCCAGTGCAGCCATGCCATGGTTGAGCACCTGGTCGATGGCGCTGTTACCGAAGATCGACATCCACGCCAGGGTGAAGCCCAGTGGAATCAGCAGCACGCCAAACACGAACTCGCGGATGGTACGACCACGGGAAATACGCGCGATAAACAGGCCCACGAACGGCGACCATGCGATCCACCAGGCCCAATAGAACACCGTCCAGCCGCCCAGCCAGTCGCTCGGCTTGTTGTAGGCGTATACATCAAAACTCTTGGTGGGCAGCGCCCCCAGATAGTCACCGATGTTCTGGATCAAGGTGTTGAGCAGGTGCTGGGTAGGCCCTGCGAACAACACGAACAGCAGCAGCGCACAGGCCAGCAGCATGTTGATGTCGGACATCACCCGCACGCCCTTGTCGACGCCGGCCACGGCCACGATGATCGCCGCGCCCATCATCAGAGTGATCAGGCCCACCTGGATCCACTGGGTATGGGCAATGCCAAACAGGTAGTCCAGGCCAGAGTTGAGGTGCAGTACGCCAAAGCCCATGTCGGCGCCCAGGCCGAACACCGTGGCAATGATGCCAAAGCCATCCACGGCGTAACCGATAGGGCCATTGATGCGCTTGCCGATCAGCGGGTACAGCGCCGAGCGCAACGCCAGCGGCAGGTTATGCCGGTAGGCGAAATACGCCAGGGCCATGCCGACAAACGCGAACACGCCCCAGCCATGCAGGCCCCAGTGCAGGAACAACACCTGCATGGCCTGGCGCGCCGCATCGGCGTTCATTGCTTCGCCCTGGGGCGGCTGCACCAGGTGCGTCAGCGGCTCCGAGACGCAAAAGAAAAACAGCGTGATGCTGATCCCGGCGGCGAACAACATGCCAGCCCAGGACAGGTAACTGAATTCGGGCTCGTCGTGGTCGGCACCGAGTTTTATCTTGCCGTAGCCCGATAGCGCGGTGACCACCACGAAGACCAGATACAGCGTCATCGCCAGCATGTAGTACCAGCCGACCGTATTGGCCGCCCAGTTTTGCGCCGCCAGCAGCCAGGCACCGGCCTGTTGCGGGATAGCGATGACCGTGATGCCGAACAGCAGGATGACGGTCGCGGCAAAATAGAAAACGGGCGCATTCATGCGCACCATGCCGCTGGAAGGGGTGGACGATGCACTCATGAACGATGCACCTCAAGGTTGCGGGATATGGCTGTAAAAAACGGACTCAGCAAAGGTAAGCCTCCTGTTGTGAGCGGGCAGCGAACCACCGGTTTAACTTGAACGAACGTTCAAGTTAAACATGAATAGGCGGTCTGGGACTAATCGCAGGGCTGAGTGGTAGGTGTTTCCTACACTAGCTCAGGGATTGGTATGACGCGTGAAGGAGACGAATCGTTCAGCAACCCGACGGTGAAATACATACGAAATGTGGGAGCTGGCTTGCCTGCGATAGCGCTGGGTCAGCCACCCNGCAAGCCAGCTCCCACACTGACCGGCGTTTGACTCAGGTATTACTTCTGCGCCCCATCATCATGCTGCAAGTTCGCCTGGGTGATATTCGCCCCGGCCGGCACGCTGCGGGTCAGCCACACATTGCCGCCGATGGTCGAACCCTGGCCAATGGTGATCCGCCCCAGGATCGTCGCCCCGGCGTAAATCACCACATCATCTTCAACAATAGGGTGACGCGGGTGGCCTTTCTGCAATTGCCCATCTTCATCCGCCGGAAAGCGTTTGGCGCCCAATGTCACGGCCTGGTAGATGCGCACGCGCTCGCCGATGATCGCGGTCTCGCCAATCACCACGCCTGTGCCGTGGTCGATAAAGAAACTCGGGCCGATCTGTGCGCCGGGGTGGATATCAATACCGGTGGCCGAGTGGGCGATTTCCGCACTGATCCGCGCCAGCAGCGGCAGGCCGGCGCGGTACAGGTGGTGGGCCAGGCGATGATGGATCACCGCCAGGATGCCCGGGTAGCACAACAGCACCTCATCCACACTGCGTGCGGCCGGGTCGCCGTGGTAGGCGGCCAGTACGTCGGTGTCCAGCAGGCTGCGCAAGGATGGCAACGCCAGCGCGAAATCCTGGATCAGGCGAATGGCGTGGGCGTTGACTTCGCTGTCGTCCTCACCGCTCTGGCGCGCGGCATAGCGCAACTCCAGGCGCGCCTGGGCGAGCAAGGCGTTGAGCGCGACGTCGAGGGTATGGCCCACGTAGAAGTCTTCGCTTTCTTCGCGCAAGTCCGCAGGGCCCAGGCGCATCGGAAACAGAGCGCCGCACAAGGCCTCAAGAATTTGTGCCACCGCCTCGCGGGACGGCAACTCGCGGCCACCATGCTCGCCACTCAAGCGCCCATTGCGCGTTCGCCACTGGTCGCGGGCGCCGCGCAGCTGGCTGACGATGGTCTGCAATTGCCAATGACTGGAACGCTCACTCACGGTATTCACTCCTGACGAAATGGCCATCACTTTACGGTATGCACCCAGGCAGCTCTTAAGAACCAATGGTATGGAGCTAAGAACCTTTCGTCATAAGCGATTGGCGGTTGCCCGATGAAAAGTGCCTGCCTATAGTCCCCCAATCACTCAGCCACCGTGCGTAACCATGATCAAACAACAGCTCGACCGTTTTAACCGTCTGGAACTACTGGGCAGTGCCACGGCCCTGGAAAAGCTCGAGCGGCTGTCGGCTTGGCTGGGCAGGGACATCTACGTCAAACGTGATGACACCACGCCGCTGGCCATGGGCGGCAACAAGCTGCGCAAACTCGAATACCTGGCCGCCGACGCCATCGCCCAGGGCGCCGACACCCTGGTCACCGCCGGCGCGATCCAGTCCAACCATGTTCGCCAGACCGCCGCGCTCGCCGCCAGGCTTGGCCTGGGCTGTGTTGCCCTGCTGGAAAACCCTACCGGCACCGACGACCCCAACTACCTGGGCAACGGCAATCGCCTGCTGCTGGAGCTGTTCGACGCCAAAGTGGAGTTGGTGGAAAACCTCGACAACGCCGACGACCAACTCAACGCCCTCGCCGACCGCCTGCGCAGTAACGGCAAGAAGCCGTACCTGGTGCCTATCGGCGGTTCCAATGCACTCGGCGCGCTGGGCTACGTGCGCGCCGGGCTGGAGTTGGCCGCGCAGATTGAAGACAGCGGCATTCAATTCGCCGCCGTGGTGCTCGCCTCTGGCAGTGCGGGTACCCACAGCGGCCTGGCCCTGGCCTTGAGCGAAGCACTGCCGCAGTTGCCGGTGATCGGCATCACGGTGTCGCGCACCGAGCAAGCGCAATTCCCGAAAGTGCAGGGCCTGGCCGAACGCACCGCCGAGTTGCTCGGTGTGGCTATGCCCGACGCCTTCAAGGTTACCCTGTGGGACGAGTATTTCGGGCCGCGGTATGGCGAGCCAAACGCTGGCACCCTCTCGGCGATCAAACTTTTGGCCAGCCAGGAAGGTCTGTTGCTGGACCCGGTGTATACCGGCAAGGCCATGGCCGGTTTGCTGGACGGCATCGGGCGCCAGCGCTTTGAAGAGGGGCCGATCATTTTCCTGCATACCGGTGGCGCGCCGGCATTGTTTGCCTATGACTCAGTATTCAACTGATTGAATACTGTCGATGTGGGAGCTGTACATATTTCCGAAAAGAATATTAAATTGTATTTTTATTATTTTCAAGACTTAAAAACCCACCTTATCATCGCGCCGAAGGCGAAGACGCGCTTCGCGCTTTAGGGCAGGATACGACTACCGCGTCACCTGCTTCGCTCACCATAAAAAACACAGGGGCTCTCCATGACTATTTCTGCATTTCGTCGCACGCTGTTGGTTGGCACTTTGGGCCTCGCGCTTGGCGCTGGCTGGTTGGGCCAGGCGGTTGCCGGCGAGCAATTGAACACCATCAAGAAGGCCGGCGAGATCAAGATCGGCCTGGAAGGCACCTACCCGCCGTTCAGCTTTGTCGATGAAAGCGGCAAGCTCAGCGGTTTCGAAGTGGAACTGTCCGAGGCGCTGGCCAAGGAGCTGGGCGTCAAGGTCAAGCTGCAAGCCACCCCTTGGGACGGCATCCTCGCCGCGCTGGAATCCAAGCGCCTGGACGCCGTGGTCAACCAGGTGACCATCTCCGAAGAGCGCAAGAAAAAGTACGATTTCTCCAAGCCTTACACCGTGTCCGGCATCCAGGCGCTGGTGCTGAAAAAGAACGTCGACTCGATCAAGAAAGCCGACGACCTGGCCGGCAAGAAAGTCGGTGTGGGCCTGGGCACCAACTACGAACAATGGCTCAAGGACAACCAACCAAAAGCCATTATCAAGACCTACAACGACGACCCGACCAAGTTCCAGGACCTGCGCATCGGTCGTATCGACGCCATCCTGATCGACCGCCTGGCCGCCCTGGAATACGCCAAGAAAGCCCCCGACACCGCCGCTGCCGGCGACGCCTTCTCCCGTCAGGAAGCCGGTATCGCCCTGCGCAAAGGTGAGCCCGAGCTGCTCGATGCGGTGAACAAGGCTCTGGACAAACTGCGCGCCGACGGCACGTTGAAGACGCTGTCCGAGAAGTACTTCAACGCTGACGTCACGCAATAATGGAAGCAGGTTTCCAACTCGCGCTGGACTCCGCGCCCTTTCTGCTCAAGGGCGCGTACTACACGGTAATCCTCAGCCTGGGCGGGATGTTTTTCGGCCTGCTGCTGGGCTTCGGCCTGGCCTTGATGCGCCTCTCGCGCTTCAAGCTCTTGAGCTGGACCGCCCGGGTCTACGTGTCGTTCTTTCGCGGCACGCCGTTACTGGTGCAGCTGTTCCTGATCTACTACGGCTTGCCACAAGTGGGCATCGAGCTGGACCCGATCCCGGCCGCCATGATCGGCTTTTCGCTGAACATGGCTGCCTATGCGTGTGAAATCCTGCGGGCCGCCATCGCCTCCATCGAGCGTGGCCAGTGGGAAGCTGCTGCCAGTATCGGTATGACCCGTGCGCAGACGTTGCGCAGGGCCATCCTGCCCCAGGCGATGCGCACGGCGTTGCCGCCTTTGGGTAACAGCTTTATTTCGCTGGTCAAGGACACGGCGCTGGCCGCCACCATCCAGGTGCCCGAGCTGTTCCGCCAGGCCCAACTGGTGTCGGCACGTACCTTCGAAATTTTCACCATGTATCTGTCCGCGGCCCTGATCTACTGGATCCTGGCGAGCATCCTGGCGCATCTGCAAAATCGTCTGGAAGACCGGGTCAACCGGCATGACCTGGAGTCTTGAAGCATGATCGTGGTTGAAAAATTGACCAAGCAATTCAACGGCCAGGTGGTGCTCAACGGCATCGACCTGGAGGTCAAGGAAGGCGAAGTGGTCGCCATCATCGGCCCCAGCGGTTCGGGCAAGACCACCTTCCTGCGCTGCCTGAACTTCCTCGAAGAACCCACCAGCGGCCGTATCAAGGTGGGTGACATCGAGATCGACAGCAGCAGGCCGCTCAACCAGCAACAGGGCCTGGTGCGGCGCCTGCGCCAGCATGTGGGCTTTGTGTTCCAGAACTTCAACCTGTTTCCCCACCGCACCGCGCTGGAAAACGTCATCGAAGGCCCGATTGTGGTCAAGAAGATGCCACGGGAAGCGGCGGCCGAACTGGGGCGCAAGCTGTTGGCCAGGGTCGGCCTGGCGGGCAAGGAAGCGTCGTACCCACGGCGGCTGTCCGGCGGCCAGCAACAGCGTGTGGCGATTGCTCGCGCATTGGCCATGGAGCCGGAGGTGATCCTGTTCGACGAACCCACCTCGGCCCTCGACCCGGAACTGGTGGGCGAAGTCCTGGCGACCATTCGCAGCCTGGCCGAAGAAAACCGCACCATGGTCATCGTCACCCACGAGATGAGCTTTGCCCGTGATGTGGCCAACCGGGTGATCTTTTTCGACAAGGGCGTGATCGTCGAACAGGGCGAAGCCAAGGCGCTGTTTGCCAACCCCAGGGAAGAACGTACCAAGCAGTTCCTGAGCAAATTCCTCGCCCACTGACGCCTCCCAGTGTAGGAGCGAGCTTGCTCGCGAAGAACGTTAACGATAACGCGGTGAANGAATCAGATTGACCGAGTTGCCTGGGCGTTCTTCGCGAGCAAGCTCGCTCCTACAACGGGTTGCAGGTTGAGCGTGTAAAAGCCCCCGTCGCAAGCGCCTTAAAATCCCCCTCCCCGTCAGACCCGTCTGAATCTCGCCAAACCCGCCGTTTAGCCCTTTGCCTCCATTGACGCTCCTTGGCCAACCCTCTTATCTAGCGCCTTGAGGATTGGATCCTATCCCGGCTACTGACTGAATCGTGCCTTTCGAACCCCCTTGCGCCTGTGCGTCCAGGTTTCGGAACGATTGCTGCTGGCTGCATCAAGGAGATTACTTATGACACACACTCAAACCCCGGCCACGCTCAGTGCCCCAAGGCTTCCCCAGGCTATTGGAAACGGCATCAGCGCCCTGGCCTCCGCCCACTTGCAGGTCGACATTTTACCCTACCCGAGCATGGAAGAAGGCGACCTGATCGAACTGTTCTGGAACAACTGCTTCGCCGCCTCGCGCAAGGTGACGGCCTGCAGGATCGGCACGTGTACCCACTTATGCGTACCGCAGAGCTTTGTGCAGGACGGACCGGCACGCGTCCATTACCAGGTCTTGCAGATCGGCCATGGCCCGATGCGCTCGGCGGTGACGCTGGTGCGGGTCAAGACCAGCTATCCGGGCGGTCAGCCTTCGCCGCGCCTGAACCCTGAAGGCGACACTGAAAACCAGAATCTGGCGCCCGTGAACTTGCCCGAGACGATTCGCCGCCACGGCGTCAACAGCAGCCAGGTAAGGCGCGGCATTCCGCTGACCATCGAGCCTTACCTGAACATGAGCACGGGCGATGCCATTACGTTGCGCTGGGGCGATGTACGCTTGGACCTGCCCCGCATCCAAGCCAACAGCGTCGGCCTGGCGGTGCAGGTGTGGGTGCCGCCCCACGTGATTGTCGAAGCCGGCGACGACTGCCGGTTGGAAGTCACCTACTGCATTCTCGACCGCGTGGGTAACAACTCCCGCTGGGCGCCCGCCCGCACGCTGCGCATCGCCGCCTGCACACCGCCCCGCACTGCCTCGCCCGCACCGGGCTATCAACCGCGTCGCTTCGGTTCACCCTGTGAACCGGGGTGACAGCCCTTCTATGCATATTCCTAAAAGTTAGTTTATTTAAATAATTAACACGCTTAGGGTATATGCACCGGACCACCGGACATTCCTGATTTTTCTGTTTATTTCATTGAATGCGAGGTCGGTATGGTCAGAATTACCCCGGTGCGCAACGCCAGGGCATTGCGTGCAGCCAAGGAGCGGCGCTGATGTCTAACTTGGCTCTAACACCCCCCCAGAGTGATCTGGACGTAGCCCCCCTGCTGTTGCCAGCCACGGTGTTGCGCAACGACGCCCAGGCACTGAGTGCAGCCCACGAACTGGCCCAGGCTGCACGCCTGCACGCCGCCCAGCGCGACCAGCAACGCAAACTGCCCTGGGCGCAGATAGAACAGTTCACCCGCAGCGGCTTGGGCAGTATTTCCATTCCCCGGGAATACGGCGGCCCACAGGTGTCGTTTGTGACCCTGGCCGAAGTCTTCGCGATCATCAGCGCAGCCGACCCGGCACTCGGGCAGATCCCGCAGAACCATTTCGGCATCTTGTACGTATTGCAGGGCACCGCGACCGAGCGTCAGAAAAAGCAGCTGTTCCAGAGCGTGCTCGACGGCTGGCGCATCGGCAACGGCGGCCCGGAACGCGGCACCAAAAATACCCTGAAGCTCAAGGCACGCATTACGGCCGAAGGTGATGGGTACGTGGTCAGCGGCCAGAAGTTCTACTCCACCGGCGCACTGTTTGCTCACTGGGTCGCCATAAAAGCGTTGAACGATGACGGCAAGCAAGTCATGGCCTTCGTGCGGCGCGGCAGCGAGGGGCTGCGCATCGTCGATGACTGGTCGGGCTTTGGCCAACGCACCACCGCCAGCGGTACCGTCTTGCTTGATCGCGTGGCCGTGGAGCCGGAACTGGTCATCGACAACTGGCGCCTGGGCGAAAGCCCGAATATCCAGGGGGCCGTGTCGCAACTGATCCAGGCCGCCATCGACGCTGGCATCGCCCGAGGCGCCCTCGACGATGCCATTGCCTTCGTGCGTGAACGCTCACGCCCGTGGATCGACGCCAAGGTCGAACGGGCCAGCGACGACCTGTATGTGATCGCTGATATCGGCAAGTTGAAGATCGAACTGCACGCCGCCGAAGCCCTGCTGCGCAAGGCCGGCCAGGTGCTTGACCAGGTCAGCGCCGCGCCGATCACCGCGCAGTCCGCCGCCCACGCCTCGATTGCCGTGGCCGAGGCCAAGGTGCTGACCACCGAAGTGGCGTTACAAGTCACCGAGAAGCTCTTTGAACTGGCCGGCAGCCGCGCCACCCTGGCCGAATTCAACCTTGACCGTCACTGGCGCAACGCCCGGGTGCACACCCTGCACGACCCGGTGCGCTGGAAGTACCACGCCATCGGCGCCTATCGGCTCAACGGCACCTTGCCGGCTCGTCATTCCTGGATTTAACCAACCAGAACACTTTTCCACGAGCTTCTGGAGAAACTCATGACCCTTTCTCACCCCGTCGCGGTCATCACCAGCGACGAACAAGCGCTTATTGTCGCCAGCGATCTTGCTGAAGACTTGCGCCGCGACAGCGCCCAACGCGACCGCGAACGCCGCCTGCCATTGCCCGAACTGGACGTGTTTTCCCGCTCTGGCCTGTGGGGCATCAGCGTGCCCAAGGCCTACGGTGGCGCGGGCGTGTCCAACGTCACCCTGGCCAAGGTCATCGCACTGATCGCCCAGGCCGATGGCTCGTTGGGCCAGATTCCGCAAAACCATTTCTATGCCCTCGAAGTACTGCGCGTGAACGGCAGCCCCGAACAGCAGCAACGCCTGTACGCCGAGGTGTTGGCCGGCCAACGCTTTGGCAACGCCTTGGCGGAGCTGGGCACCAAGACCGCCCACGACCGCATTACCAGCCTCACCCGCGACGGCGACGGTTTTCGCATCAACGGGCGCAAGTTCTACGCCACCGGCGCGATCTACGCCCAGCGCATCCCCACTTCGGTGGTGGATGCAAATGGCGTGCAGCAACTGGCCTTCGTACCGCGTGACAGCGAGGGACTGACGGTGATCGACGACTGGAGCGGCTTCGGCCAGCGCACTACCGGCAGCGGCTCGGTAGTGTTCGACAACGTGTGGGTCGCGGCGCAAGACGTGGTGCCGTTCCAGAGCGCTTTCGAACGCCCGACCACCGTCGGCCCGCTGGCGCAGATCCTCCACGCAGCCATCGACACCGGCATCGCCCGCGCGGCCTTTGAGGACGCCTTGCATTTTGTGCGCACCAAGACCCGCCCATGGATCGACGCCGACAACGACAAGGCCACCGAAGACCCGCTGACACTCAAGAGCTTCGGCCACCTGAGCAGCCGGCTGCACGCCGCCGAAGCCTTGCTGGAACGCTCGGGTGAATTCCTCGACCGCGCCCAGGCCGACAGCAATGCCCAGACCGTCGCCGCAGCCTCCATCGCCGTTGCCGAAGTACGCGCCCTGAGCACCGAAATCTCCCTGGCGGCCGGCAGCACCCTGTTCGAACTGGCTGGCAGCCAGGCGACCCTGGCCGAACACGGCCTGGACCGCCACTGGCGCAACGCCCGGGTGCACACCCTGCACGACCCGGTGCGCTGGAAATACCATGCGGTTGGCAACTACTACCTCAACGATGAAAACCCGCCGCTGCGGGGGACCATCTGATGAGCAAAAAAAAGATCCTGCTCAATGCTTTCAACATGAACTGCATCGGGCACATCAATCACGGTTTGTGGGCTCATCCACGAGACAACTCGACCGAGTACAAGACCCTCGAATACTGGACTGAACTGGCGAAGATCCTTGAACGCGGGTTGTTCGACGGTTTGTTCATCGCTGATATCGTCGGCGTGTATGACGTCTATCAGGACTCCATTGACGTGCCCCTCAAGGAGTCGATCCAGCTACCGGTCAACGACCCGCTGCTGCTGGTGTCGGCCATGGCCGCCGTCACCCAGCACCTTGGCTTCGGCCTTACCGCCAACCTCACCTATGAGCCGCCGTACCTGTTCGCACGGCGCATGTCGACGCTGGATCACCTGAGCCGTGGCCGGGTGGGTTGGAACATTGTCACCGGCTACCTCGACAGCGCCGCCAAGGCCATGGGCCTTACCGAACAGGTCGAGCATGACCAGCGCTACGACCAGGCCGATGAATACCTGCAGGTGTTGTACAAGCTCTGGGAAGGCAGCTGGGAAGACGACGCGGTGCGCAACGATCGCCAAGCGCGGGTGTATGCGCAACCGGGCAAGGTGCACAAGGTAGAGCACCACGGCGAGTTCTACCAGGTGGAGGGTTACCACCTGTGCGAGCCCTCGCCGCAGCGCACGCCGGTGCTGTTCCAGGCCGGCAGTTCCGAGCGCGGCTTGCTGTTCGCCGGGCGGCATGCCGAGTGCGTGTTTATCAGCGGGCAAAACAAAGCAGCGACCAAACGCCAGGTGGACAAGGTGCGCGCCAGCGCAGTGGAGGCTGGGCGCAACCCGGACGACATCAAGGTGTTCATGGGCCTGAACGTCATCGTTGGCGCCACTGAAGCGTTGGCCTGGAACAAGCACGCCGAGTACCTCAGCTACGCCAGCGCGGAAGCCGGCGTGGCGCACTTCTCGGCCTCGACCGGGATTGATTTTGCCCAGTACGCGTTGGACGAACCGATCCAGTACGTCAAAAGCAACGCGATCCAGTCGGCCACCCAGAACCTGCAGAACAACGACTGGACCCGGCGCAAATTGCTTGAACAGCACGCCTTGGGCGGGCGCTATATCACCCTGGTGGGCTCGCCTGAACAGGTGGCCGATGAGCTGGAATCCTGGATCAGCGAAACCGGGCTGGATGGTTTCAACCTGACGCGCATTGTGACGCCGGAGAGCTATGTGGATTTCATTGAGCTGGTGATACCGGAGCTACAACGACGGGGCTCGTACAAGACGGAATATGCGCAGGGAACGCTGCGGGAAAAAGTCTTCCACGACACGGCTCGCTTACCCAGCCAACACACCGGCTCTACCTACCGCCACATTGTTTGATCGTTCCCACGCTCCGCGTGGGAATGCCTCTTGGACGCTCTGCGTTCGCTTGTGGGACGCGGAGCGTCCCTGGCTGCATTACCACGCGGAGCGTGGGAACGATCTCGCTACCTAAGACCTTATGACTGGAAAACCACTATGAAAAAGACATTCCTAAACCACCCAGTCAAAGCACTGGCCCTGGCCTTCGGCTTATTCAGCTCGGCGGTATTTGCCGCCGACGCCCCGCTGAAAATCGGCACCACCGCTGCCTTCGCCATTCCGCTGGAAGCCGCCGTAGAAGAGGCCGGCAAGCAGGGCCTGAAGGTCGAACTGGTGGAGTTCACCGACTGGATCGCGCCCAACGTCAGCCTCGCCGCCGGCGATATCGACGTGAACTACTTCCAGCACATTCCCTTCCTGGAAAACGCCAAGGCCGCCGCCGGCTTTGACCTGGTGCCGTATGCGCCAGGCATCATCAATAACGTCGGGCTGTATTCGAAAAAGTACAAAAACTTCAACGAGCTGCCCGCAGGCGCCAGCGTGGCGATTGCCAACGACCCGATCAACAGTGGTCGCGGCCTGCAACTGCTGGCCAAGGCCGGGCTGATCACCCTCAAGCCGGGTGTGGGCTACAAGGCCACCGAAGAAGACATCATCGCCAACCCGAAAAATATCAAGATCCTGCAAGTGGAAGCGGTGCAACTGGTGCGCGCCTATGACGACGCCGATCTGGTGCAGGGCTACCCGGCGTACATCCGCCTGTCCAAGACCTTCGATGCCGAGTCGGCACTGCTGTTCGACGGCCTCGACCACCCGGAATACGTGATTCAGTTCGTCATCCAGCCCAAGAGCAAAACCGACCCACGGGTGATCAAGTTCGTCGATATCTACCAACACTCGCCGGTGGTGCGTGCGGCCTTGGACAAGTCCCTCGGCAAGCTCTACCAGGTCGGTTGGGAAGCTAAACCATGAGTGCCGCCAACGCCCGATTGCACGATCTGGCCCCTGCGCCCAGCCACGCCGAACAGACTGAACTGCACCCGGACTTGAACCGCGCCCATGTGCGGTTCATCAACCTGGGAAAAACCTATGACGGCACGGTGCATGCGCTGCAAGGCATTGACCTGGCGATCCAGCGTGGCGAAGTGTTCGGCATCATCGGCCGCAGCGGCGCCGGCAAGTCATCGCTGATCCGCACCATCAACCGCCTGGAACAACCCAGCAGCGGACGGGTGCTGATCGACCAGGTGGACATCGGCAGCTTCGATGAAGACCACCTGGTGGCGCTGCGGCGACGCATCGGCATGATCTTCCAGCACTTCAACCTGATGTCGGCCAAGACTGTGTGGCAGAACGTCGAGTTGCCGCTCAAGGTCGCCGGTGTACCCCAGGCACAACGCGCGCGAAAGGTGCATGAACTGCTGGAGCTGGTAGGCCTGCAAGACAAACACAAGGCGTACCCGGCGCAGCTGTCCGGCGGGCAGAAGCAGCGTGTCGGCATCGCCCGCGCGCTGGTGCACGACCCCGAGATTCTGCTGTGCGACGAAGCCACCTCGGCCCTCGACCCGGAAACCACCCAGTCGATCCTCGGCCTGCTGCGCGAGATCAACCAGCGCCTGGGCCTGACCATCGTGCTGATCACCCATGAGATGGCGGTGATCCGCGACATCTGCGACCGCGTGGTGGTGCTGGAGCACGGGCGTATCGTCGAGCAAGGCCCGGTGTGGCAGGTGTTTGGCGATCCGCAACATGAGGTCAGCAAGACCCTGCTCGCACCGCTGCAACACGGCTTGCCGCCAGAGTTGCAAAGCCGCCTGCAACCCACGCCAGCCTCGGCCGACGCCGCACTGGTACTGCGCCTGCAGTTCACCGGCAGCGACACCCTGGAGCCAGACCTCGCGGCACTGTTCAGTGCCCTCGGCGGCCGTGTGCGTTTACTGCAAGGCGGCGTGGAACGCATCCAGGGGCATGCCTTGGGGCAACTGCTGCTGGCGGTGAATGGATCGCCGCACAACGCCGAAGAACTGCGCAAACGCGCGGCCAATTGGGCACAACAGGTGGAGGTGCTGGGCTATGTGGTTTGATCGTTTAGTGCAGGGCGCCATCGACACCTTGTTGATGGTGGGGGTGTCGTCGCTGATCGCGCTGCTGGTGGGCATTCCGCTGGCGGTCTTCCTGGTCACCAGCGACAAGGGCGGCATCTACCAGGCACCGGCCCTTAACCGCGTGCTGGGAGCGTTCGTGAATCTGTTCCGCTCCATTCCGTTTCTGATCCTGATGGTGGCGCTCATCCCGTTCACGCGCCTGATCGTCGGCACCACCTATGGCGTTTGGGCGGCAGTGGTACCGCTGACCATCGCCGCCACGCCGTTCTTTGCACGCATTGCTGAAGTGAGCCTGCGCGAGGTCGACCATGGCCTGATCGAAGCCGCGCAGGCCATGGGTTGCCGCCGCTGGCACATCATCTGGCATGTGCTGTTGCCAGAGGCGTTACCCGGCATCGTCGGCGGCTTCACCATCACCCTGGTGACCATGATCAACTCATCGGCCATGGCCGGAGCAATAGGCGCCGGTGGCCTGGGCGATATTGCCTACCGCTATGGCTACCAGCGCTTCGATACGCAGATCATGCTCACGGTGATTGTGCTGCTGGTGGTGCTGGTGGCGGTGATCCAACTGAGTGGGGACCGGTTGGCGCGGGTATTGAACAAGCGCTGACGTCACGGGCACTCATCCAGTTGGGCAACGCTGGCACGGGGCACGAAGGTGATGGTTTTCTCCTTGGCCTGCCAGGGACGCACGATATAGCTGCCATCCGAGTCGGCCATCACCCGCAGTTTTACGCTGCGCTTGGGGTTGTCGGCGTCTACCAGTGCGCCGGGGACCTTCGCCTCTGCTGCCCAGGCCATCAACGTACAAACGCGCCCTCCCGAGGCGGAGCCTTGCAGCGGCAGGCCGCCCAACTTGGCCCCACTCGCCGGGATCAGCCCGAGTAAAACGATGAGCGCAAAGGCCGCCATCGAGGCGAACGCAACCGGGTTTTTTTGATCGCGCATGCGCGCCACCAGACAGGCGGCGCTCCCCTGGATCAAGACCAGCACGCCCAGTTCGGCGGCCATGAACGGCGCAAAGAACACGGCGCTATCGGAGTACTCGCTGAAGGCGCGGGAGACCGGCACCGTCACCATCAAAATGACCATCATTTGAACGACCCCGGCGCCAGCACTGGCCAGCCAGAACTCGCCGGTCAGCTCACGCAGGGCAACATCGGCGGGCCGGGCACGAATGATGATGCCGACATAGGCCACTATCGCCGCCATGAATGCGACGATCCAGCTGAAGGTCAGCCAAAACCCACTTTCGGCGTTCACAGACAGGTATACAGCGGACATCCAGAAAACACCCATTACGACCAGACTGACAGTCCAATGCCCCAATAAGCGCCTATGCTGGGCCGTCTCTTGGGGCGACTGCGGGCGGAGATTGAGTTGATCACTCAGGCGCACACCCGCGCAGTTCAGGCGCGTGAACAAGATGAAGGTAGGGATCAGGATCGACGCGCCCATCATGCCGATCACAAATACCAACATGGCGAACATCGCCGGCAAGGCAGTGAACGCCGACGCCGACAAGATACTCAGCGGTACCTGTTCGACCTGGATGTACTGGTACAGGTACAAGCCAGCCACCGAGAGAATCCCCACCGTCAGCGGCCAGGCACGCTCATTGAGCCAGAACAGCCCATTGCTCAATCTTGTGGCGTATTGGTCGACCTTGTTCGCTGCGGTGTCGCTGCCAACGGGTGAACGTTTTTCCTCTTCCATGGATGTGTAGCCCTCTGCAAATGAGGGCCGAATCTTACCCACAATTTCCCGTGGCGGTCTGTCGGATGCGCGCACTGCGACCGCCGTGAAGTGCCCTACAGCGGATACACGGTTTTCAACTGATGAATGGGCCGGGGTATAGTCCCCCTACCTCAGCCGCAGCCGTGCGCCATGCCATGAAACTTGCTCCCGACGACCTCAACCAGATCACCTCCACCACCCTGGGCCACTACAACAAGGTGGCCGAAGACTTCCGTGAAGGCACCCGCGATCACGATGTGAGCCAGAACATCGACGCGCTGCTGCGGCATATCCAGGGCACGCCGCCATTCACTGTGCTGGATTTCGGCTGTGGGCCAGGGCGGGATTTGCAGACGTTTACGCGCATGGGGCATATCGCCGTTGGCCTGGATGGCTCCGAGCGTTTTGCGCAGATGGCCCGCGAAGACAGCGGCTGTGAGGTGCTGCAGCAGGACTTTCTCAAGCTGGACCTGCCCGCCGAACGCTTCGATGGGGTGTTTGCCAATGCTGTGCTGTTTCATATTCCCAAGCAGGAGTTGCCCCGAGTGCTCAAAGAGCTGCACGGCGCGTTGAAGCCTGGGGGCGTGCTGTTCAGCTCCAACCCTCGGGGTGAGAACCAAGAGGGCTGGAATGGGCCGCGGTATGGCTCTTATCACGACCTGCAGGCGTGGCAGGCCTTGCTGACCGCGGCAGGGTTTGAAGAGTTGGAGCATTACTACCGGCCGGCCGGGTTGCCGCGGGAACAGCAGCCTTGGTTGGCGAGTGTGTGGCGTAAACTTTAGTACTGCATCGCCTGTACCTGCCTCATCGCAGGCAAGCCAGCTCCCACCTTTGGAATGCATTCCCCTGTGGGAGCGGGCTTGCCCGCGATGGCGCCGTAACGGGCAGCGTTATTTCACCTGATACACCACCGGCTCCTCCCCCTCCACAAGCACCGTCACACTGCGCCCGGCATACCCCTGTTTTTCCACCGCCGAGAAATTCGCCACCAGCCGCGTCCCATCGGCGAAGGTGGTTTGCTGCAGCTGTTTGTCCACCGTCAGCCAACGGAAACCAGTCATTTCCTGGGTCGCCAAGCGCTGGTGCAACGGCCGGAAGAAGCGGTCCTGGCGCTGAATAATCGGCAGCCGCGCCTTGAGCGTCGCAGCACTGAGGTGGTACAGCGGCGGCACGTTGTAGAGCAGTTGGGTCAGTTCATTGTCGCCCTGCACATTGCTCAGTTTGAGGCTGTCGAACAGCCAATGATGGGTGGTGATCACCGAGCCGTGGAACACCGCCTGATACAACGGCAGGCGCATCGTCGGTTCGAAATACAGCGTGCGAAACGGCTCCTTCAACGGCACCGATTTGAAGAACACCGCCGGTTGCTCCGTGGGGTACCAGTTGCCTACGAAGTACGGCGACTGCGGGTCATGGGTCATCTCGCGGTCACCCCAGCCGATCACCGGGGTCTGCATGCCGTGGGCAAACAGGATGCCCTGGGCGGTGATCGCGTTGCCGTCTTCGGAGCCTGTGACCAGCTTCGGCACGGCGTTGATCCAGCGGGAGGCGTCGATATTGCCTTCGGCGTTTTGTGCCTGGGTCATGCTGGCGTTGCTGCGATAGCTGTCGAACAGCATGCTGGTGGCGTAAGCATCGAGAAACCAGGCATTGAAGCCAGCCTTGGCGTGGACCGCCTTCACCCGCGCCTCCAGCAGCGGCCGGACACACCGCGGGTCGGTGTAATGGCCGGACTTCTGGAAACCGGTTTTCAGCTTGCCGTCTTTCAACACGATCGCGCAGTCGCGATAGGCCTTGGCGCCCAAGTGGGCAGTGGTCCAATCGGGGTTTTCCGTGGCGGACAGGGCCGTTTCATAGGAGTCGTAAGGCGCCATCAGAAAACCGGCTTCCACCCCCGCGCGAATCGCTTCGGGATGCCAGAGGCCACCCTCCCAACCTTCGCCCAAGGTCAGCAACAGACGCTGCAGCCCGGCGTCGCGCAGGGTTTGAATCGTGCTACTGCCCCAGGTTTGCGGGCTGTCACTCAAGGCTCCCGCAAAGTCCACGGCCAGTTCACTGCGCAGCTCACCGTAGCGGGCGGCAAGGCGGGTCATGTCTGGGTCTTCGACTTGCCAGGCCTGCCGGGCCTTGGTGTTGATCGCCGCGTTGACGCCGCGCAGCAGCACGGTTTGCTCATAGCGATTCAATGAAGTGGGCTGCGCCAGCAGCTGTGCGCTCTCCTTGTCCATCAGCGTCTTGAGTTCATGGCTGCGCAGCCGTTTGATCAGTTTGGGCCAATCACGCACATCGCCCATAGCCAGCAGGCCGTTGTCCCAGAGGTACACATGGCTGGCGCCCAGCAGCTTCTGGGCTTCAGGTGTTTGCCGCAGCTTGTCCGCCAACGGTTCATAGCGGCCCTGCTCCACCAGCCACTGGCGGTAGCGCTTGGCGCCAGCCAATGGGTCGGCATCGCCCAGGTACAGGCGCAGCGTCATCGGCGCATCAGGCGCCAGCGAGGTGAATTCATGGGCCGCGGAGAGGGCCAGGCCGTTGCCGTCGGCTTGCCATTGCAGGCGGTTGTTGTAGGGGTTGGTCAACAGCCAGTTCAACGTGAAGCCACCGTGATCCACGCCCCACAGCGGCAGGCTCAGGTCCTGGGTGGTATTGAACTCACCCCGCTCCAGCAGAAACGTCTTCCAGATGGCATTGCCGGCAGGCACGTAATGCCCCTCGGCCAAGGGCCAGATCAACCCTCGCCCCATGGCCTCGGCAGGCTGGCGCAGCAGGGCCAGCTCACCGGGCTCGCGGGCGTTGATGGTCAAGGCCAGGTCGCGCTGTTGCAGGCGGGCGGTCAGGCGATAGGCGCCGTTGTCCCATTGCCAAGTGGCTTGATCAGGCGTGTTCTGCAATTGGCTGACGGCATGCGCGGCCACACCGCTGGATGCCTGCACCGAAGCCTGGCCTGCGGGTGTCACGCGCAGCGCCAGGGTGGCGGGGTCGAGTTCGACGCGCCACAAGGCGTTTTCCAGTACGGTGGCGGCGAAGGCAGGCGGTGCAAGGAGCAACGCGCAAAACAGCAAGGTGAAACGCAGGCACTGCATGAGGACCGACCTGGGTTTGGAATGAGGACCAGAGGGTACAACATGCAAGGGTCAGCCAGGACGACGTCGGGATTTTTCAGAAGCTTCACACAGCCTCAGTCAGTTAAGGCTCTTTTGTAGGAGCGAGCTTGCTCGCGAAAAACTCACAGGCGCCGCGNTTCGCGAGCAAGCTCGCTCCTACAGAATTAATCCTGTTGTGGCTGATGTTCCTGTTTCGGCTCGCGAATCTTGTACCAGGCCACATACAGCGCCGGCAGAAACAGCAACGTCAGCAACGTCGCAATGATGATCCCGCCGATCATCGCGTAGGCCATCGGCCCCCAGAACACCTCCCGCGCAATCGGGATCATGCCCAGGCTCGCCGCCGCAGCCGTCAGCAGAATCGGTCGACGCCGGTGTTCGGTGGCTTCCACCACCGCATCCCACGGCGTGTAGCCGGCCTCTTCGTACTCGTGGATCTGTGTGACCAGAATCACCGAGTTGCGGATGATGATGCCGATCAGCGCCAGGATCCCCAGGATCGCCACAAAGCCCATGGGCGTGCCCGTGGGAATCAACGCCAGCACCACGCCGATCAGCCCCAGTGGCGCGACGCTGGCTACCAGGAACATCTTCTGCACGCTGTGCAACTGGATCATCAGGAAGGTGGCCATCAGGAACAGCATCAACGGCACCACCTTGGCGATAGGTCCCTGAGCCTTGCCACTTTCTTCCACAGTGCCACCGGTGGCGACTTTATAGCCCACCGGCAAGCCTTCGCTGAATTTCTCGATGGTCGGCGCCAATTGCTTGACCAGGTCGGTCGGCTGCATCTCATCGCGCACCGCGGCCTTGATGGTAATCGTCGGCTTGCGGTCACGACGCCAGACCAGCGGCTGCTCCAGCTCGTAACGCACGGTCGCGAACGCCAGCAGTGGAATCGAGGTGCCGTTGGGCGTGACGATCTGCAGGTTCTGCAAGGTTTCCGGAGTGCCCCGCTCGGCATCTTCGGCGCGGCCGACCACGTTGATCAGGTAGATATCGTCGTGCACCTGAGTCACCGCCGCGCCGCTGACCACGCTGTTCATCAACTGCGCCACGTCTTCCGACGAAAGCCCCAGTTGCCGCGCCTTGTCTTGGGCGATGTCGACGCGCAGCACTTTGCCCGGCTCGTTCCAGTCGTAGATGATCTCGCCCAGGTGGGTGTTCTGATCCAGCAAGGTCGCCAGTTCAATGGCGTGTTTGCGCACCTGGTCGATGTCTTTGCCGGACACGCGGTACTGGATCGGCCGCCCTACCGGCGGGCCCATTTCCAGCGGCTGCACGTAGCTGCCGATACCGACAAAATCATCGCGCAAGCGTTGTTGCAGGCGGGCGATCAGGGCGCCACGCTCTTCCAGGCCCTTGCTCACAATCACCAGTTGCGCGTAGTAGGGGTTTTCCAACTGCTGGTCCAGCGGCAGGTAGAAACGGATCGCGCCCTGGCCGATGTAGGTGCTCCAACGGGCGATATCGGGGTCGTCCTTGATGATCGCTTCGAGGCGGTCTACCGCCTTGCGCGTCTCGTTGATCGAGGCGTTTTGCGGCAGGTTCAGGTCGACGAGGATTTCCGGACGGTCCGACGACGGGAAGAACTGGTTCTGCACAAATTGCATGGAAAACACCGAGGCCACGAACAGCGCCACGGTGATACCAATCGCCCACCAACGGTTGCGCATGGCCCACAGCATGCCGCCATTGAAGGCCCGGCCAATGCGCCCTGGCTCGGCGTTGTGCGGTTTCACATTGGCGCTGAGGATATGCACGCCGATCACCGGCGCAAACAGCACCGCCACCACCCACGACACCAGCATCGCCACGGCAATCACCGCGAACAAGGTAAAGGTGTACTCGCCCGCCGAACTGGCGTTGAGGCCAATCGGCACGAAGCCGGCCACGGTCACCAGCGTGCCGGTGAGCATCGGGAAGGCCGTGGAGGTATAGGCGTATGTCGCCGCCTGTTCCTTGGTTTCGCCTTTTTCCAGGCGCGTGATCATCATCTCCACGGTGATCATCGCGTCATCCACCAGCAGGCCGAGGGCGATGATCAATGCGCCCAGCGACACGCGCTGCATGGTGATGCCGCTGTATTCCATGAACACGAACACCAGCGCCAGCACCAACGGAATCGAGCACGCCACCACCAACCCGGCGCGCATGCCGAGGCTGATAAAGCTCACCACCAGCACGATGATCACCGCCTCGAACAACGCGCTGGTAAACCCGCCGACGGCTTCTTCCACCACTTCGGCCTGGTCGGACACCTTGTGCACGCCGACGCCCACCGGCAGGTCGGCGGTCAGCTCGTCCATGCGCCCGTGCAGGGCCTTGCCGAACGACTGGATATTGCCGCCCTTCTGCATGGCGATGGCCAAGCCAATCGCCGGTTTGCCGTTGAAGCGGAACATCGGCCGCGCCGGGTCCACATAGCCACGGCTGATGTCGGCAATATCCGCCAGCCGGTAGAAACGGTCATTGAGGCGCAGGTTGACGTTGGCCAGGTCTTTCTCCGAGGCGAACTGCCCGGAGGTGCGCACCGAAATCCGCTCCGGCCCAGCCTCGATTACCCCGGCCGGCGTTACCGCATTCTGCGATTGCAGGCTTTGCACGACCTGGCGCTGATCAATCCCCAGGGCCGCGAGTTTGCGCGTGGAGAAATTCAGGTAGATCACTTCGTCCTGCTGGCCGATCATTTCGACCTTGCCCAGCCCCGGTACCGAACGGATTTCGGCGCGCACCTGCTCCACGTAATCACGCAGCTGACGCATCGACAGGCCATCGCCGGTAAAGGCGTACACCGAGCCGAACACGTCACCGAATTCATCGTTGAACGACGGCCCCTGCAAACCCTGGGGGAAGGTGCCGCGGATATCATCGATCTTCTTGCGAACCTGGTACCAGATCTCCGGGATGGCCTTGGCGCTGGTGGTGTCCTTGAGGAACACGAACACCGTGGACTCGCCCGGCCGGGTGTAGCTTTTCACGTAGTCGAGGGAGTCGAGTTCCTCGAGTTTTTTCTCGATGCGGTCGGTGACCTGCTTGAGGGTTTCTTCCTGGGTCGCGCCCGGCCAGCGGGTCTGGATCACCATGGTCTTGATGGTGAACGACGGGTCTTCTTCACGGCCCAGGTTCATGTACGAGAACACGCCCATCAGCAGCGCGACGAACATCAGGTACCAGACGAAGGACTGATGCTTGAGGGCCCAGTCGGATAAGTTGAAGCTCCCTTTCATCGCGGGCTGTCCTCGTCGATTTTGACTTTTTGCCCGGATTTCAGGCTGTTCACGCCGGCGGTGACAATGCGCTCGCCGGGTTTGACGCTGCCATTGAGCAAGGCGCTGTGAGCATCACGGCTGATAACCGTGACCTCGCGGGGTTGCACGGTCTGGCTCTGGGTGTCGAGCAGCCAGATACGGGTCTTGCCGTCGACTTCCTGCAAGGCGCTCAGGGGCAGTTCGATACGCGGGGCGATGGCGGTGCTCAAAGTCACGCTGATTGCCGTGCCCAGGCGGAACGCCGGCGGGGTTTCGGCCAGGCTCAGGCGTGCGCGACGGGTGCGCGTGGCGCTTTGGGCCTGAGGCTCGATTTCACGCACCACAGCAGTGGTGTGCACGCTGGGGTCCAGTTGCCCGGCGACCAGGAACACCACATCGGCAGGCAAGCGTTCAGCCAGGCCGGCGGGCAGGTCGATCACCGCTTCCTTGATGTCCGGACGGGCCAGGGTCACTACCTGCTGGCCGGCGCTGACCACCTGGCCGGCCTCGGCATTCCAGGCGGTGACGATGCCGGCATGGTCGGTACGCAGTTCGGCGTAGTTGAGCTGATCCTTGGCCTGGTTGACCGAAGCACGGGCCTGGTCGAGGGTCGCCTGGGTGGTTTTCAGGTCGGTCTGGGCCACATCCAGCTGGGCCTGGGCGCCGACGCCACGGTTGAACAGCTCCTGTTGCCGCCGAGCGTTGGCCTGGGCGTTGATGAACTGCGCCTGTACGCGCGCCAGGTCGCCCTGGGCAGCGCGCAATTGGTTCTGCTGGTCGGTGGGGTCAAGCACGGCGAGCAGAGCGCCCTTCTCCACTTCGGCGCCGACATCCACGGCGCGACGAGCGATGCGGCCCGGCACACGGAACCCCAGGTTGCTTTCATAGCGGGCCTGAATGGTGCCGGCGAAACGGCCCAGGTTTTCCTGGTCTTCAGCCTTCACTTCCATGGACAGCACCGGGCGTATGGGTTCGGGCGGCGCCTCTTCCTTGGAGCAGGCCATCAGCAACAGGCTGGCGGCGACAATGAGCGTCAATTGCTTCATGGCTGCGCTCCGGGTTGGGCGATCTCGACGACCATGCCGGGGTGCAGCAATTGCCCACCGGCTATCACGACTTTTTCACCGCCTTTGAGGCCCTCGCCGATGATCACTTTGCCGGTGAGGTAGCGCGCCACGGTGACCTTGTGCAACTGCGCCTTGCCTTCGCCGTCCACCAGCCACACGGCTGGCTCGTTGAGGTCTTTGGTCAGGGCTGACCAAGGCAGCTCGATGCTCGCCTTGGCCGGGCCATTGGCGGTGGCGCTGACCACCGACCCCAGTTCCATGCCCTTGGGCAGGCTTTGCAGGGCGATCTTCACTTGGACGGTGCCGGTATTGGCGGCCACGGCGGGCGTGACTTCGCGGACTTTGCCCACGGCCTTGATGCTCGGATTGTCCAGCAGGCTCACCGTAATCGGCGCGTCGGGCGGCGGCTCCACCAGCAAGGACTCATACACGTTGAACACGGCGTCACGTTCGCCATCGCGGGCGAGGCTGAAGATCGGCACGGTGGCCTGTACCACTTGGCCGACTTCGGCCTGGCGCGCCGTGATGATCCCCGGGGCATCGGCGATCAACGCGGTGTAGCCCAATTGTTCGCGGGCATTGGCCAACTGCGCCTGGGCGGCGGCCAGGGCACTTTGGCTGCTGCGCAGCGCGGCCTGGGCGGCGTCATATTCGCTGCGGCTGGTATAGCCTTTGGGCAGGAGTTTTTCCTGGCGCACAAAGGCGGCGGCGGTCTGCTTGACCCGCGCCTGTTCGGCCACGACCTGGGCCTGGGCCGAATCGACGTTGGTTTGCAGGTCCTTGGGGTCGAGCTTGGCCAGTACTTGCCTGGCCGTGACGCGGTCGCCCACGTCGACCATGCGCTGGATGATCTTGCCGCCCACGCGAAAGGACAGATCGGTTTGCACCCGCGCCTGGATATCACCGGTCAGCGTCACCGCCGCGGCAAAATCCGCCGACTGCACGGTTTGCACGAACACCCGCGAATGCTGCTTGGGCTCGGCTTTGTCCTGGCCACAGCCGCTGAGCAGCGCCAGGAGGCCAAGGCTGAAAATAAATGTCGAGGTGCGACCGCCCATGCAGGCTCCTTTTGCGTGATGCCGACGTTCAAGTGTGTATGCGACTGTGAGCTTAGATCAGGGTTCCTTATCTGCATGGAGGATCCCATACTCCAATGGTTCCCATGCTGACTAAATACACATGCTTAAAACCCTCGCGGTGGCCAATTACCGCTCGATCAACAAATTGGTGGTGCCCCTGGACCGGCTGAACCTGGTGACAGGGCCCAATGGCAGCGGCAAGTCCAACCTGTATCGCGCCCTGCGCCTGCTGGCCGAAACTGCCCAGGGCGGGGTGATCAATGCGCTGGCCCGCGAAGGCGGGCTGGATTCCACATTCTGGGCCGGGCCGGAAAACATCAGCCGGCGCATGCGCAATGGCGAAGTACCGGTGGAGGCCGTGGTCGCCCAAGGCGTCAAACGCTTGCGCCTGGGCTTTGCCGGGGAGGACTTCAGCTACGCCATCTCCCTGGGCATGCCCATCCCGGTTCCCGGCAGCGAGTTCAAACTGGACCCGGAGATTAAAAAGGAATGTATCTGGGCCGGCCCCCTCTATCGTCCGGCCAGCCTGCTGGTTCAGCGCTCGGGGCCGATGGTACGCGCCCGTGATGGCCGCGCCTGGGACGTGTTGGCCCAACACACGCCCAACTATCACAGCCTGTTCGATCAGGTCGGCAGCCTGCGCGGTTCGCCGGAAGTGTTGCTGCTGCGCGAAAGCATCCGTGGCTGGCGCTTTTATGATCACTTTCGCAGCGATGTGGATGCGCCGATACGCCAGCCGCAATTAGGCACGCGCACGCCGGTGCTGCATCACGACGGTCGGGATTTGGCGGCCGCGTTACAGACGATTCGCGAAGTGGGCGATGTCGAGGCGTTGCAGCACGCGGTCAGTGATGCCTTCCCCGGCGCACGGTTGCATATCGAACCGTTGCAGGGCGGACGCTTTGCCATTGAGTTCTATCAGGAAGGCTTACTGCGCCCGTTGTCGGCGGCGGAGCTGTCGGACGGCACCCTGCGTTACCTGCTGCTGATCGCAGCACTGCTGACCCCACGCCCGCCGACCATGATGGTGCTGAACGAGCCGGAGACCAGCCTGCATCCCGACCTGTTGCCGGCACTGGCGCGCTTGATTATCCAGGCGTCGAAGCAGTGCCAGGTGTGGGTGGTGAGCCATGCCAGCCGCTTGATTGCAGCGTTGCAGCAGGATGAGGGGTGTAACTCGATTGTGTTGGAGAAGGTGATGGGGGAAACGCGAATTGTAGGGCAGGGCATTTTGGATGCGCCGGCGTGGCATTGGCCGGAGTAGGAGCGAGCTTGCTCGCGAAAAACGTCAACGATAACGCAGCGCTATCTGCTAGCCCGCGTTGCCTGTGCGTTCTTCGCGAGCAAGCTCGCTCCTACAAGGACGGGGTGATCAATCAGCCCTGCCACTTACCGCCTTCGACAATCACACTCTCAGGCTTGGTGTCATCGCTCAGTTCTTTTCGCACATATTGGTCATAAAGCTTGAGCAGAAACTTCTCCTCCCCCAACTTCGCCAGCTCGGCATTCACCCAGTCGCGCAACTCGATATTGCCCTTCTTCACCGCCGGGGCAATCGGCGCTTCATCACCCAGCTTCTCTTCCAGCACGCGGTAGCCAGGGTTCTGCTTGGCCCAACTGAACAGCACCAGGTTGTCTTGCGCATAGGCATCCCCACGGCCGGCCGACAGCGCCTGCAGCGACTCGGAGTTCTTCTCGAACTTGAGCAGCTTCCAGTCCGGATGGTTCTTGGTCAGCCAGATATCCGCCGTGGTGCCGGTGGTGACGATGGTCGTGCGGGTTGCCAGGTCAGCCAGGCTTTTGACGGTGCTGTCATTCGGCACCAGAGCCTGCACCGCGACTTTCAGGTTGGGGTTGGTGAAGTCCACCGCGTCCTTGCGTTCAGGCGTCACGGTCATGTTGGCGAGAATCAGGTCGACCTTGTCGCTTTGCAGGAAGGGAATGCGGCTGGCCGGTTCCACGGCGACAAATTCCACCTTGTTTTCGTCGCCCAACAGGTCCTTGGCGAATTGACGGCCGATGTCGGTATCGAAGCCGACATAACGACCCGCTTCGTCCACAAAACCGAATGGCGGCTTGTCGGTAAACACGCCGACAATCAGCTTGTCCCGCGCTTTGATTTTGTCGATGTAGCTCACAGCCGCGGGTTTTACCGGCTCTTCGGCCTTTTTATCGCAGCCGGCCAGCAAGGCGACGGCAAACAGTGGCAGCAGTAACTTTTTCATATTAGCTCCAGTTCCTTGATCTTTTTGGGCAGTGTTGAAACAAAGGAGAACTTCTCCAGGAACTGCTGCGCGCGCGCGGTCTGCGGGTTCGTAAAGAATGCCTCGGGGGTGTTGTGTTCGAGGATGCGACCGGCCTCCATGAACACCACGCGGTCGGCGACGGCGCGGGCGAAGGCCATTTCGTGGGTAACGATCAGCAGGGTCATGCCATCGCGGGCCAGGTCCTGGATCACTTCCAGCACTTCCTTGACCATCTCCGGGTCGAGGGCCGCGGTGACTTCGTCAAACAGCATGACCTGGGGGTTCATGCACAACGAGCGGACGATGGCGATGCGTTGCTGCTGGCCGCCGGAAAGCTGGCGTGGGAAGGCGTCGCGCTTGTCGGCAAGGCCCACGCGCTCCAGCAATTTTTCCGCCTGCTCACGGGCCTCCCGGGGGTCGCGCTTTTGCACTTTGAGCGGGCCGAGCAGGATGTTGTCGAGCACGCTCATGTGCGGGAACAGGTGGTAGCTCTGGAACACCATGCCGATGTCCTGGCGTACCTGGCGCCAGTCGGTGGTTTTATCCAGCAGCTCTTTGCCGGCGAACCGCAGACTGCCGCTGTGTGCCACTTCCAACCCGTTCAAACAACGCAGCAAGGTGCTTTTGCCACAGCCGCTGGGGCCGAGGATCACCACCACTTCGCCGCGTTGCACGCTCAGGTCGATACCCTTGAGCACCTGCGCCTCGCCGAAGAATTTGTTGAAACCCTGGAACTCGATCAATGCGCTCATGCTTGGGCCCAGCGCCGTTCCAGCACCTTGGAGGCGGCTGACAACGGGTAGCAGATAAAGAAGAAAAACAGGAACAGCGCACCGTAGATCAATACCGACTCATAGGTGCGCTCGATGATTTGCTGGCCGACCTTGATCACATCCACCACGCCGATCAGCACCGCCAGGGAGCTGGTCTTGATGATGCGCGTGTACACATTGATGGTCGGCGGCGTCATGCGCTTGAGGGCCTGGGGCAGCAGTACATAGCCGTACAACTGTGGGCCGGACAGGCCAATCGACAAGCCCGCTTCGCGCTGGCCACGGGGCAGCGAATGCAACGCGCCACGCACCACTTCGCCCACCTCGCTGGCGCCCCACAACGACAGCACCAGCACCGCGCACCAGAAACTGGGGATGCTCAGGCCGAAGAAGATCGGCACGCCAAAAAACAGCAGGTACAACCACACCAGTACCGGAATGGCGCGGAACAGTTCCAGGTAGACCCGCAGCACGCCGTTGATCGCTTTGTTATTCAAAGTGCGCAGCACGCCGTAGAGCACGCCGCCAACCGTACTGAAGGCGATGCTCAAAAACGAAATCGACAGGGTTTGCGCAGCGCCCTTGCCCAGTTGCGGCAACGACACCCAGAGCAACTCAAGACCCGAACTGGCCATGTTGGAGCCTCCTTTCCAGGCGGCTGAGCAACAGCGACAACGGCAAGAACAACAGCACGCAAATCAGCGTCAGCACAGCGAGCATTTCGTAGGTTTTGTAGTAGAGGGCGATGTAGCTCTTGGTGGTGTAGAGAATTTCCGGCACCGCCACGGCGGAAACCACCGTGGTTTCCTTGAGCAGAAAGATGAAATTGGCGAACAGCGCCGGCAGGCTGAGGATGCCGGCCTGGGGCAGGATCACATGGCGCAACAGCTGCCAATCGGACAGGCCAATGGACTTGCCCGACTCGATTTGCGCCAGCGGCACCGCTTCCACACCAGCGCGCAGCACCTCGGTGAGATAGGCGCCGCCCAGAAAGGTCATGGTGATGATCGCCGCCCAGAACCCGGAAATATTGAAACCCAGGGCAGGCAGCGCGAAGTAGACGAAGAACAGTTGGATCAACAGCGGCGTGTTACGCGCCAGCTCCACATAGAGCGCCACCAGGCGCGACAGGTAAGGCGTGCGAAACACCAGCAGCGCAGCGTTGATCAGCGCCACCAGCAAGGACGTGGCAATGGCGATCAGGCCGACTTGCAGCGTCACACCCACGGCCTTGAGAAACGCCGGCAGCGTGCTGAGGATAAAAGCGAAATCGAAGGTCATGTGCAGTCCATATCGCCGCATGGGTAATGCCGCGAGCGCAGTCCGTGCTGACGTGGATAACTTCAGCTAGCGCGAACTTTAAAGGTATAAAAATCAAAATTTAAATACCAAAATAGCATATTGATATCACCCAAAAACCTAACCCCTGCGGGAGCTGTCGATCATTCCCACGCTCTGCGTGGGAATGCAGCCCAGGACGCTCTGCGTCCGCTCTAAAGTCGTGACGCAGAGCGTCACAGGAGACGTTCCCACGCGGAGCGTGGGAACGAGCAATCGCACAGTTTTGACTGTATTTCAGATAAAAAAACGCCGACGCTGTAGTAGCCGTCGGCGTTGAAACCTTGAAGGGGGTTTTGGCTTACATCAGAACGCTGGCACCACCGCGCCGTTGTACTTCTTCGCGATGAAAGCTTTGACTTCCGGGCTGGTCAGGGCCTTGGCCAACTTCTGGATAGCATCGCTGTCCTTGTTGTCCGGGCGGGCCACCAGGAAGTTTACGTAAGGTGATTTGGCGTCTTCGATGATCAACGCGTCCTTGGCCGGGTTCAGGCCAGCTTCCAGGGCGTAGTTGGTGTTGATCAGGTCGAGGTCAACCTGGTCCAGCACCCGTGGCAGCAGGGCCGATTCCAGCTCTTTGAACTTCAGGTTCTTCGGGTTGCTGGCGATGTCTTTCGGCGTGGCCAGGGCGTTGGTCGGGTCTTTGAGGGTGATAACACCGGCCTTTTGCAGCAGCAACAGGGCGCGGCCGCTGTTGGAGCCTTCGTTCGGAATCGCCACGGTGGCGCCGTCTTTCAGATCTTCGATTTTCTTGATCTTTTTCGAGTAGCCGCCGAAGGGTTCAACGTGCACGCCCACCACGGTAATCAGATTGGTGCCTTTACCCTTGTTGAAGTTTTCCAGGTACGGCAGGGTCTGGAAATAGTTGGCGTCCAGGCGTTTCTCAGCGACTTGCACGTTCGGCTGTACGTAGTCGGTAAAGACTTTGATCTGCAGGTCCACACCTTCCTTGGCCAGGGTCGGCTTGATCAGCTCGAGGATTTCGGCGTGGGGAATCGGCGTAGCAGCCACCACCAGTTTCTCGTTGGCCTGGGCAAAGCCAGCAGTCAGGGCAGCCGCCAGAGCGGTAAACAACAGAACCTTTTTCATGCAATGTCCTTCTAACGACCGTTTTTATGTGAGGTGCCAGCGAAGTGCTATCGCGGCGTGGAAAGGACAATACCTAGATTTTTTATTCCCGAACAATATCTTTTATTCACGTTGATATTCCATTTTGCTCATACAGGAATTTACGCACCGATTCCTGCTCGGCCGGGCTGGCGCTGGCCAAAATTCGTCGCACTTGCTCCAGCGGCGAACCCGCCGCTGGCAAGTTCAAATGCTCGGGCAAGATTTCATCGCCGCTGCTCACCAGCAAGGCAAAGTGAATGACGTTTTCCAGTTCGCGGGTATTACCCGGCCAAGTGTGGTGTTCCAGCACCTGCTGGGCGGCGTCGCTGATCAGTGGCACCGGCAGGTCCAGGCGCTGGCTGTAGATGCCGAGGAAATATTCGGCCAGGGACAAGATATCCCCCACCCGCTCGCGCAACGCCGGCAGGTCCAACCGGCCCTCACTCAAATAATGGAACAGACGCTCGTGAAACTTGCCCACGGCCACGGCCTGGGCCAGGTCGATACTGGTGGCGGCCACCAGGCGCACATCCACCGGGCTGGGCTGGTGGGCACCCACACGGGTGACTTCGTGGTTTTCCAAAGCCGCGAGCAATTTCACCTGGATCGGCAGCGGCAAGTCGCCGATCTCATCCAGGTACAAGGTGCCGCCATTGGCCGAGCCGAACCAACCCGCCCGGCTGCTCGCCGCGCCACTGTGACTGCCGGCGGCATAGCCGAACAACTCGGCATCCGCATAGGTGGGGCTGATGGCGCCACAGTTGACCGAGACAAACAGGCCAGTACGGTCACTACCACGGTGGATGTGCCGCGCCAGCAACTCTTTACCGCTGCCGGTTTCTCCTCGAATCAATACGGGTAAGGCGCGCGGCGCAAGGCTTTCCAACTCTTCACGCAGTTGGCGTGAGCGTGGGTCGACGAACACCAGCGCCTTGGCGCGGATGCTCAACGGGCTTTTTTCAGCATCGGGAAAGGTCAGCAGCGGCTGGCCGAAGGTTTCATGCAGACTCATGGCAGGCTCCCGCCCCAATCCACTCAGGGACGGGGCGTTGAAAAAATATTAGGCGCTGCGCCGAGCGTGGTGCTCGAGGCGATGTTGCAGGCGATAGAGGTAAGCAAACCCTTGCTCCCAGCGCCGGTGGCCGGACTTCACATTGATATGCCCGGCGCCCGACAAGATGCCGGCTTCGGCGCCCCACTGACGCGCCAGTTCCAGAGCCCTGGGGGCGCTTACGGCACTGTCGTTGTCGGAGCTGACCACCTGGCTGGGAAATGGCAGCAGGTCAGTTGGAATAGGGGCGAAATTGCGCAGTGCAGGGGCACACGCAGGACGCTCGACATCCGCCGGTGCCACCAGCAATGCGCCGCGTACCTGCCGCAAGAACTGCACGGGGGCAGTGGCGGCCCAGTGGGCCACGGTGATGCAACCCAGGCTATGAGCGATCAGGATGACCGGCGTGCTGTCGGCAGCGATGGCCTCGGCCAGTGCGGCGACCCAATCCTCGCGACGCGGCGTCAGCCAATCGGCCTGTTCCACCCGTGCGCTGTTGGGCAAGCTGTTTTGCCAATGGGTTTGCCAATGATCTTCTGGCGATCCTTGCCAGCCCGGCACGATCAGATAACGAATCGACTCGCTGTGCATGGGTGTGCCCTCCTGCAGCGTTTAACGTTGCTGGTCAGTATAGGGTGAGGCTCACGCACCAATAAGGAATAAAAAAGAATTTATTAATAACCAAAAGGAATTTACGCCCTTTTCAGAACTTGCTTTTACCAAGCCCTTCATTAAAACCGGCCATTGCGTCCCTGCCACCGCGGCGCAATGACCGGGCCAACCTCAGCGAGAATGATGCATAGAGTGTTCCGAGCCGATAGCAACTCCGAACTTATGGTTCATCGCCATATAATAATCACGCACTTGTGTAAGTTTTTCCGCATACGCTTGCGGAAGTAAAATACGCGCTTCCAACAGTTCCGTCAGTTCCTCAACTTCTGAAAAAAACCCATATTCTTTTTGCGCCAATACATCACCAAACATTCTCGGCCCAGTGATCTCGAAAATTTTCTTTACATACTCGTTATAAATTTGCCGCTCTGCGGCTGTCGAGTTTTCCTTCAGAAAGGGACGATTAGCGTTCAACCATTCTTCGTTTGCCTTGTATCGCTCATACGCCGTCTCCAGAATCTCGTCAAATACAGGGTTGTCTGGGTGGCTGGCAAAATTACTGGTGTTGAACCCATTGAAGTCCGCAGGTTCGTAAGTAACCGGCACGTTCATCAAGATGTCATTGGGCGTGGCTTTCAATGTGACCTCGCCCACATTAAAGGTCAGTGCATCATCCGTATCCAGATAGATGCCACCGTACTTTTTCATTAGCACCGCGCGCATGACGTCCGATGAGGCCGCTAAATTCTGCCCGCGCCCTGAACGGAAAAACTGATACATATCGCCGTATTGACCTGCATTCAGAGCCTGAAAACTTTCATCGGCCTTTAAATCATGAACTTCAAGCCCGCCCACTTTATGATCCAACGCTGAATGTATTTTCTGAAAAGTATCCGCGTCATTGGCATCAACGTGAACAATCGATTTATACCCGGGGCTTTTCCGGGAATTTTCCATAATATTATTGAGTAGATTTTCCGGCATTTCATTGCCGGCCCAAAAATAGTGGATCACTTTCGGCACGTCTGTAGCACCGGACGGCAGTACCGGCATTCTCGGTAGTTTCAGTACTTTGGTTGTCATCGAAGCAGGCGCATTTTTACTGGCCTCAATCGCTTCGGCTTGAGTGCCACCCAGCCACCGTCCTTGACCTTTACGCCAATAAAAGATGTCGTTCACCTGACCATTGGCCTGGAGCCCGCGCCAAAGACCCGCTTCGACGTCATACGTAACTTTGGTACCGTATTGACCGACATAAACCATATAGTCTTTCCCGATCATGCGCCTCACGTCATCCATGGGAACCCTGACCTCCTCAAGGATCACTGGAGGTGAGACGGGCCCCATCGGGTATCCGATATGCCCATTGACACGTTGTGGTGGCCTGAAGAATGGGCGCGCTTGTTCAGTCACTTGGGTGGGTGTGCGGGTTGCAGCATCAACCCCTGCTGCAACGCCACCGCCAGACATCCTCTCTGTCAGCGCTTTCGCCAGTGGTGCCCCCGCGTGAGTGGCCAACGGCGGTACGGCGTTCAACACGCCAAACACAATGCGGTCGGAAGCCGTTGCTTTTCCCTGGACGGCATCATCAATACCGATACCTGTCTGGGCAGCCCCGGCGGCCAGGAAGAAAACATCCAGCCCTATAGCGACTTCGGGCATCACCAGCGCCAGCGGCGTCATGAACATGGCGACCTTGGTAGCCTCTTCCACGACATGCAGCACCTGGTTCTTGGTGTAGTCCCCGTCACTGACAATCGCATTGTCGGCGTCCGAATAGGACCGTGCTTTTTGCCGAACCTTGACCGCTTCGAAAGGATCACCGTGCAACTGCTCAACAGCGATGAAACGATCCGGCACCCAACCGTTGAGGCTCGCAAGGAAAGCATTGCCTGATGCCTGCGCATCGGACCAGTTTCCCATCCCCTGCAGGGTCTGACGTACGCCGTCTGAAAACGTTCTGTCAGCTTGATCCTTGAGGGAAAAGTGCGTCAACAAGGACGCGCGCTTTACGGGGTCCGAGGCTTGCCCGGCCAGCCACGTTGTCATTTGCTGCGGATTATCGAAGCGATGTATTGGCGAGGAATTGCCAGGGATGTAAAGCAACGTCAACTGGGTTTTCCGATCGGTCACACACATCAAGTCGGTCGACTCAAACCCATTGATGCTCAGCAGCCCGATGTCCAGATCCGGGTCCTTCACGGCAGGCCCTTCAAAATCCTGGACCGTCAGCTTGGACCAATCCTTTTGCGCAACAGGCCCCAACGCTCGCTGAGCGAGTGCCGTCTCGGCAGGGCCAAGGCTCCCTTCCAGGCGCTGCAGATTGATGGCTTTGACAAACGAGATTTTACTCAATGCCGTATAAGATTCGCTGTGCTTGTCCCAAAACCCATCAAGGGTCTTCTTATACAGTTGGGTCCGGTCTGTATCCCAGACTAATGCCTTGAAGTCATCCACCGGTATGGAAACGCGGGTGTCGTCGTTATAGGGGGCATCGCCCGGCGCACTGGGCTCCCGATAAATACCTTGTCGAGTGTTTGCTTCCTGCACCCAACCGTCAATCTGGTTGTAAATATATATCGCTGGCGAAAAGTACTTGCCAATCTTTACGAACCAGCTTTCATCTTTCTTAATTGTTACATCTTGCCTGTTTTTCAATGCCGCTTGTGTCAGGGTGATTTTTTCTACCACCTCTTTTTCATCCTCACTGTCATCTTTAAATGTCACCAGATAGGTTTTATCTGGATCAATATCCACACCCCATTGCTGCTTTATCTTTGCAGATAAAATAGTGGAAATTTCTTTTTCGGGCGTTACAAAGTCGGCGGTTTGCTTGCTGATATAAGATTCTAAACGAGTATTTTTTTTGAATGCCGAGTTGCTCCCACCTCCTGGCGTAGGGCTTGCTTCAGCGCCCTGCAGTAAACTCTGTTTTCTCTTATAGTCAGCCAGCGTGGGCAAAATACAGGCTGATGGATGTCTCAGGCCGGCCATACGATCGTTCGAAGATGCCATTACCGCAGGCTTTTCTTCAGGCTTTTCAACCGTTAAATGGGGATTAACGAAGGTATTCACGACTTGGACAGGAACGCGTATAGACATGCAATTACTCCATTAATTAAATCACTCTATGCGCCGACCAGAATAAGCATGCAGCCGAGAATTGCACGCTCGGATACATGTAAATTCTTTTCCTGTGCAACATCTGTAAACATGCAATGCTTAGATAAAAAAAGGGCCGCACCCTGCCAAGGAAAGCGGCCCAAAAACTGTCGAGACTTTTTGAAACTAACGTGCAGTGATCACCGACAACTTGGTGATGCCCGCACGCTCAATCGACGCCATGGCTCGTGCCACTTCGCCGTAGTTCACTCCATCGTCAGCCTGCAGTTGCACCCGCACATCGGGGTCCTTGGCCTTCGCCGCCTGCAGGTTGAACTCCAGCAGATCCGGCTGGATTTCGTCCTTGTTGATAAACAATTTGCCGGCGCCGTCGATGCTCACCACCAGCGGGTCCTTTTGCTCAACCGGCGCCACGGCCTGGGTCTTGGGCAGGTTGATCGGGATCGAGTTGGTCAACAGCGGCGCGGTGACGATAAACACCACCAGCAGCACCAGCATCACGTCCACCAGCGGCGTGACGTTGATCTCGCTCAGCACCTCATCACTGTCTTGCGTGGAGAAGGCCATGTCAGGACGCCTCCTTCACTTTCTGCGGGCTACCGGCGCCGGCCTTGGTCAGCGCCGGGTGCAGCAGCACGCGAAACGCGTTTTTCTGCGCCAGGCTGTAGAAGTCGTGGGCAAAGTCATCCAGGTCTGCCGCCGTCAGCTTCAGGCGGCGCAAAAAGTAGTTGTAGACCAGCACCGCAGGCACCGCGACGGCGATCCCCACGCCGGTCGCCACCAGTGCCGCGCCGATGGGCCCGGCCACGGTTTCCAGGCTGGCGGACCCGGCAGCACTGATCCCCTTCAGCGCTTCCATGATCCCCCACACGGTGCCAAACAGGCCGATAAACGGCGAGGTGCTGCCGATACTGGCGACTACAGCCAGACCGGTTTCCAGGGAGCGGCGCTCACGCACAATTTGCTGGCGCAGAGCGCGTTCGAGGCGGTCCTGGTGATTGATCGCCTGGCTCAAATCTGCAGCGTGGGTGGTATCGCCCACCTGGATCGCGGCATAGCCGGCCTGGGCTACACGGGCGGCGGCGCCAGGCTGGGTTTCGGCGAGTTCGGCGGCCGAGTCGAGGCTCGATGCCGCCCAGAACTCTTTGTGAAACTTGCGATCCTGGGCCTTGAGGCGACCGAACTGCACGCCCTTGAGCAAGGCCAGGCCCCAAGTGGCGACCGAAAAGGCCACCAGCAGCCAGATCACCGTGCTTTCGATGGATTCAAGTGGAGATGCCAATGCCATGATGTTTTCCCTCTGCGCCGCTGAATAATTAATGAATCTTGAAATCGATGGGCACGCTCACCCAGCCGTTCTGGGCCACATCGCCCTGCTTGGCAGGCACGAAACTCCAGCGCTTCACCGCCGCCAATGCCGCGTCATCCAACTGCTGGCGACCACTGCTTTTTTGCACCTGGATCTCACCCGGTTTACCGCTGGCCAGCACCTGCACCCGCAGCAACACCGTGCCTTCCCAACCGCGACGCTGAGCCAGTGACGGGTATTCCGGCGCCGGGTTTTTCAGGTACGCGGCGTTGGCCGAAGCAGGCGTCACCGGCGCTGGCGCCGCAGGTGCGGGCGGTGCAGGTGGCGCTGGCGTCGGTGGTGCAGGTGGCTGCTCGACGGCCTTGGGGGCCGGCTTGGGCTCAGGTTTAGGCACGGGCTTGGGCTTGGGTTTCGCAATGGGTTTGGGCGGCGCCGGCTTGGCCGCCAACTCATCCACCAGCGGCGGCGGGGGCTCGACCACAGGCGGAGGCGGTGGTGGCGGTACAGGCGGTGGCGGCTCAACCACCGGCGGCGCCGGCTGGGAAAATTCGATGGTCATCGGTGGAATTTCCGGCGGCACAATCGGCAGCACCGGCGTGGGTTTCTGGCTCACCCAATAGATCACTGCACCGTGCAGCGCCAACACCAGCAACCCGAGCAAAACCCCTTCGCGGCGGCTGGAAAAACGCTTCGGGGTTTTCTGCAGGCGCAATTGACCCAACGGCGCGCGATGCGGCCGGCCAAGGTCGACCAACTCACCACTCGGTGCCTGACGCCACTGCGCCTCAGGTGCACTGGCGGCGGTCTGGACATTGCCCATTGATTCACTCCCTGCGGTTTTGAAAAACCGACGGGCCAGCGTGAAGGCCCGTCGAGGGCTGAATCATCGGTGCCAGACACTTATCTCTTAAAGTAATCTTTAAAGTTATAGATAGAACAAAAACGCATAAACAAAACAGCCGATCACACCAAAGCCACGGGGTCCGTGGCCTGGCTTCAAGCCGTTGTTTTTCAATGCCTTAAAGGCATACAAAATATTCGGCAAAGGTATGAGCTCAGTGCGGGTTTCCACTGCACAAGGCCAGCAATTCACCCAGCAAACTCTGGCCCGCTGCGCCCAAACCACTGCGGCCATACAGGGCCAACCGCACGCCATGAACAGGTGGCAAGCCACTCTCTGGGCCGAGTATGCGATGGCCCGGTTGCAACACCCGTTCTGGCAATAAACTGATGCCCAAGCCTGCCGCCACCGCCGAGCACACACTGGCCAGGCTGGCGCTGGAATAGCCGATGCGCCAACGCCAGCCGGCCCGTTCCAGATGGTGCAGCATGTCGTTGCGATACAGGCCACCTACGGGGAAAGCCACCAGCGGCAGCGGGTCGCGGCCCAGGGCCGGGGTGCTCAGGCTGTCGACCCAATACAAGGGCTCCGGCCACGACGCCACACAGTCGTCGCTGTCGCCCATCTGCTTGACCAGCAACACATCGAACTCACCGCCCCGGTACTGGCGCTGCAATTCGGGGCCCAGACCGCTGGTGACTTCCAGCCGCACCCGTGGGTACGCCACCACAAACGCCGAAAGCAGCGGCATCAGGCGCTCGGCGGCGAAATCCTCCGGCACGCCGAGGCGCAACACACCGTCGCTTTGCTGGTTGATCAGCACGTCGGCGGCTTCTTCGTGCAACGCGAGAATACGGCGCGCATACGCGAGCAGACGCTCACCCTCGGCGGTGGCCACTACCCGGCGCTGATCGCGGTCCAATAACTGACAGGCCACTGCGTCTTCCAGACGGCGGATCTGCTGGCTGACGGTGGATTGAGTCAAATGCAGGCGCTCGGCCGCCCGGGTGAAATTACCGCAGTCCACCACGGCGACAAAGCTGCGCAACAACACGGGATCGAACAACGTCATCACCATTTCGTTTGCCACTGATTGGCATGTTTATATTTAATTTCAGCATACCTTGCTGGCTGACCATACTTCACCTTTCATCGCACCCCGGGGCCTTGTATGACCAACGATCAACCACACCTGCAACGCGCTATTGCCTTGGCCCGCGCCAACGTCGCCCAAGGTGGCCGCCCCTTCGGCGCGGTGCTGACGCGCAACGATGAGATGTTGGTGGAAGCCGTGAATGAGATCCACCTGACCCAGGACCCCACCGCCCACGCCGAGCTGCTGGCAATTCGCGCAGCGAGCCGGCAGTTGGGTGCACGCCTGGAGGGGTGCGTGATCTACGCCAGCGGCCAGCCTTGCCCGATGTGCCTGAGCGCCATGTACCTGTGCGGCGTCGAGCGCGTAGTGTTTGCCGCCAGCAACGAAATGGCCGAGCCGTTCGGCCTGTCGACCGCAGCCATCAGCCAACAGGTTGGCTTGCCCATCGACGCGCAACGCCTGCCCATTCAGCACCTGCCCGATGCCGCAATGACTGCGCTGTATCACCAGTGGAAAACCCTGCATGACCCTGAATAAATCCCTCGCCGGCTGGGGCCTGCTGGTGGTGCTCGGCCTGAACCTGCGCCCGATCCTCAGTTCCATCAGCCCACTGCTCGGCGAGATTCGCCAGGCCACCGGCCTGAGCTTTCAGAGCAGTGCCCTGCTCACCAGCCTGCCGGTGATCTGCATGGGGTTGGTGGCACTGGTGGGCGTGCGCGTGGAGGCTCGCTTGGGCGAGCGTCGCGGCATCGCCCTGGGCTTGTTGATGATTCTGCTGGCGTGCCTGGCGCGCTGGTTGATAGGCGAAGCCTCGGCACTGCTGGTTACCGCGCTGCTTGGCGGTGCGGGTGTTGCGCTGATCCAGGCGCTGGTGCCGGCAATGATCAAGCGTGAATTCCATCACCGTGTGCCCGTAGCGATGGGGGTGTACTCGGCGTCGCTGATGGCCGGCGGTGGGCTGGCGGCGCTGCTCAGCCCGGTGATAGCCACGCATTTCCAGCAATGGCAGGCAGGCCTGGGTGTGTGGTTATTGCCGGCGCTGGGGGCATTGCTGCTGTGGGCCTGGCTACCGCTGGGCGCCGCGCGCAATCCACTGCAGGCGCCTGCGTTCAAAGGGTTGCGCAACCGCCGCGCCTGGCTGCTGGCGCTGTATTTCGGCCTGGTCAATTGCGGCTACATGAGCATGGTCGCGTGGCTGCCGGCCTACTATCAGCAACTGGGCTGGGGCGTGCTGCCCAGCGGGTCGTTGCTGGCATTCATGACGATTTTTCAGGTGGCGGCCGCCCTGCTGATGCCGGTGCTGGCGCAACGCGGTATCGACCGCCGCCCATTGCTCAGCATCAGCCTGCTGGCCCAAACCATCGGCTACCTCGGCCTGATCATTGCGCCGCAGGAATATCCCCACCTGTGGGTGGCCTTGTGCGGCTTCGGGTTAGGGGCGTGCTTTGCCCTGAGCCTGCTGCTGACCCTCGACCACCATCGCGACCCACGCCAAGCGGGGCAACTGGCGGCGTTCGTGCAAGGCGTAGGCTTTTTGATCAATGCGATTTCGCCGTGGCTGACCGGCTGGCTGCGTGAGCTTACCGGCAATTTCGTCAGCGCCTGGGTGGTGCTGACGGTGACCGTGGTGGCGATGCTGCTGGTGACGCGGGTGTTCAGCCCGGCCACCTATCGCACCGACCTAGAAGTCGTAGCGCCCAGTCACGCCTAGAGTGCGCGGCGTGCCCAGCAGGCCCTCGTAACCGCCGTTACCACCGGTCCACAGGGTGGTGTAGTAGGTTTTGTCGAAGGCGTTTTTCAGCCACAGCGACACATCCCACTGCCCCTGGTCATAGTCGCCGCGCAAACCGGTAGACAGGTTGACCACCGCATACGCCGGGATCTGCCCGTAGTCGGAATCTTCCACGGTGCCCACCGCCTTGGAACGGAACGCGTAGCTGGCGGTGACGTAGGGTTCGAAGCCGTTCGCCAGGTTCCACTTGTACTCGCCGTTGGCGTTGGCAATCCACTTGGACGCGCCCACCACTTGGTGGCCGCTCAAGTCGCAGGACGCCGGCGCACCGGGACGCAGGCTGGTTTCCGGCGGGCATGGCGCATCCTTGTAAGACAGGTACGTCACGTCATTGAAGGAACCGTTGATGTTCAGGGTCAGGCCCTTGATCGGCACCAGGGTGCTTTCCACTTCCACGCCCCGCGAGCGTACCGAGCCGGCGTTGGTCAGGTACTGAACGCGGTTGTCCTGGTCGTAGGCGTTGGTCTGGTAGCCGTTGACCTGGGTCCAGAACAGGTTGGCATTGAGCTGCAGGCGGCGGTCCCACAACGTGCTCTTGAAGCCTAGCTCGGCGTTGTTGGCGCGCTCGGTGCCGATCAGCAACGAGTCGGCACCGGCCGTCGGCGCAGACCCCACCGCCAGGTTCACACCGCCGGACTTCTCGCCATGGGACAGTGTCGCGTAGCCCAGCAGGTTTTCATTGAAGTGATAACTGAGATTGAGCAGCCCCGACGGCGTGGCGCTGTATTGCGACAGGTCGCCCGAGTCATAGGCCCCGGTACGCCCACGCCGCGCCATGGCGGCGGCCCCGCTGACCGCCGCGCCACCGAAGGGCGCATTGCGCGTGACCCAGGCGCTTTTTTCTTCGTAGGTGCCGCGTACACCGGCGGTGAAATCCAGGCGCTCGGTCAGGTGCCAGGTGCCTTGGGCGAACAGCGCGAAACTGTCGGTGCGGATATGCCCGTTGCCCACACTGCTCACATTGCTCAACGCACCGGCGGGCGTGCCGTTCCAGATATCGGCCTTGGGCCCGTAGTAGGCAAAGGATTTGTTATCCAGGTCGGAGCCGAAGTAGTAGGCGCCGAGCACGTAATCGAAGAAACCACCGCTGGGCGACGCCAAGCGGAATTCCTGGGACCACTGCTTATCTTCCACCGAAACCCCAGCGTTATACGACGCCGGTACGTTGAGGCCATCATCGTTGCGCGGGGTGAAATTCCACCAGCGGTAAGCACTCACCGAGGTCAGGGTGAAGTCGCTGGGCAGCGTCCAATTGGCTTCCAGCGAGGTACCGCCCTGGAACACCGTGACGTGCTGGTCGTTGTCCAGGTTGACCTTGCGATGGGTGCCGTCCACCAGGGTGGCGCCTGCCGCGTTGGCCCGGGATTGATACAGGTTGGTGCCATTGATGGTCGGCCCGGTGCTGTACAGCACGCGGGTGCCGGCGCTGGAGTCTTCTTCGTTGTAGTCGCCGATCCAGCGCAGGTTGAACGCTTCGTTGGGCTTGTACAGCAGTTGCCCGCGAAAGCCCTGGCGTGAACCGCCGTTCAGATCATGGCCATCGTGTTCATTCTTGATGTCGCCGTCGCTGCGGGTGCGATAGGCCGAGAAACGCCCTGCCAGGTCATCGGTCAGGGGGCCGGAAATCGTGCCCTTGGTCTGGAAATAACCGTCCTCGCCCAAGGAGGTTTCGATGCTGCGCTCCGGGGTAAAGCTCGGTGCGCGGGTGCTGATGTTGATGACCCCGGCAGTGGTGTTCTTGCCGAACAACGTGCCCTGGGGGCCGCGCAAAACTTCAAGCTGCTCAATGTCCATCAGGTCGAACACCGCCATGCCCGGGCGCCCGAGGTAGACATTGTCGATATACAGCCCCACGCTGCCTTCCAGGCCATCGCTGGCCGGGTTGTTGCCCAGGCCGCGGATCGACACGCTGGACTGGCGCGCATGCATATAGGCGACGTTGACGCTGGGCACCAGTTGCTGCAAATCCTGGATGCGGTACACCCGCTGGGTTTCCAGGGCCTGGCCGCCGACCACGCTCATGGGCGTCGGCACGGCCTGGGCACTTTCGGTACGCCGCCGGGCAGTGACCGTGACAGTTTCCAGTTGGCCACTGGCGCTTTCGCCCTTGCCGGCAGGCGCGGGTGTTTCAGCGGCCTGGGCCGGCGACCAACTGCTGCTACCGGCCACTAGAACAGCCAGGGGCAAGGACTTGAACAAACTCATAAGCGGCTCCAGAACCCCGGAATACTCGTCGCCTCATATTCCCAAAGGTTATTTATTTATGTTTTTAACAACATTTACTGCATAAGAGATAGCCTTTATAAGGAGTCGACGTAATGCATAGCCAATGCATTTCCCGGATATTTTTGATGTGAAAAATGCATATCGACTTGCGCCAGCTTCGCCACTTCATCGCCCTCGCCGAACAGCGCAGTTTCGTCGCGGCAGCCGCAGCGGTGAACCTGTCGCAGTCGGCGTTCAGCCGTAGCATCCAGGCCCTGGAACACAGCGCCGGCTGCCAACTGGTGGACCGTGGCCGCAAAGACCTGGCCCCCACCAAACAAGGCCTGGTGCTGCTCGAACATGCACGGCGCCTGGTCAGTGGCGCACAACAACTGGCCAACGAAATCAGCCAGTTCAATGGCCTGGAAGCCGGTGAACTGCGCTTCGGTTGCGGCCCCGCGCCGGCAGCTGGGTTAGTACCACGTGCCATCGGCAGTTTTATCGGGCGCTACCCCAAGGCCCGCGTGCAGTTCCAGGTGGATGACTGGCAAAGCCTGGGCAAGCGCCTGCTCAGCGAAGAGTTCGAATTCTTCGTCGCCGACACCCGCCACTTCGAAGCCAACCCCGACTACCACACCCACCGCCTGCGCCCGCGCCGTTGGCACTTCTGCTGCCGCGCCGGGCACCCCCTAGCCGCGCGTAACAGCGTCAGCGCCGCCGAACTGATGAGCTACCCCCTGGCAGTGACCATCCGCCCGCCGAACCTGCGCAAAGTCATCGTCGACCTTAGCGGCCGGCCCGATTACCAGCCCAATGTGGAGTGCGAAAACGGCTACAGCCTGATGGGCGTGGTACTGCGCTCGGACGCCATTGGCATCGTCAGCGCCAACAGTGACGTGCTGCACATGGCCCGCGGCGAACTGGTGTGTTTGCAGATTGAGGGATTGGATGAAAACCTGGAGGAGCGCTACACCCGCTACGGGATCGTCAGCCGTGCAGGGTATCGGTTGTCGCCGCTGGCGCAGGCGATGATTGAGCAGATCAAGGAGATTGACGAGAGGGACGAGGATGCTTATGCGTTGGAAAATATTGCGGTCTGACTAAGCAGTGAACAGCGGCCCGCAACGTCAGTGAAGTCATCGTTAGATAACAAAGATCACATACAAGAGGGTCTACCTTTTGACTCGCACGAGGAAGCGCGTTTGATGGACTGTATTTTTTGCAGCATTGCCCGCGGTACTGCACCCTGCCACCTCCTATGGGAAGACCAGACCCACATGGCCTTTCTCTCCATATTTCCCAACACCCCGGGGTTCAGTGTCGTTATCCCCAAAGCCCATCACGGCAGCTATGCGTTTGCCGAACCGGACACCGTGCTGTGTGACTTGGTCATCGCAGCCAAGAAGACGGCAAAGCTTTTGGACAAAGCGCTAAAAGGTGTGGCTAGAACGGGCATGATTCTGGAGGGTTATGGCGTCGATCATCTGCACGCCAAATTATTCCCGATGCACGGGACCGGGGAAGATAGCGCCTTCAAAAAAATCAGCTCGACCCAGGACAAATATTTTGAGCGTTATGAAGGCTATGTCTCCTCCCATGACGCGGCGAGGGCAGATGATAAAGCGCTGGCAGAACTGGCCGCTCACATCAGGTCCTTCGCCGGGTAAGCCTGCTCCCACAATCTGATCGCGGGGTACCAGGTAGATATGTGTCCTGCTGCCTGCGATGACGTCAGCAGCCACACCCATGCACTCAATGCATAGAACCCAGTCCCCAAATGCACTTGCCAGAGCGCCCCTCGAACGGCGAAAAAACCCACCTGTCCTCCGTTCGGTAAATTCCTATGTCTGAACCAAAACCCGTGCGCAACGTGCTCTACATCATGTGCGACCAACTGCGCCGCGACTACCTGTCCTGCTACGGCCATGCCCATTTGCACACCCCGAATATCGACCGCCTGGCCGACGCTGGCGTGCGCTTCAGTCGGGCCTATACACAAGGCACCATCTGCGGCCCGTCGCGCATGTCGGCCTACACCGGGCGCTATGTCAGCAGCCATCAGGTGGCGTGGAATGCAGTGCCGCTGCCGCTCGAAGAGCTAACGATCGGCGACTACCTGCGCCCCCACGGCATCCGCACCGCACTGGTGGGCAAGACCCACGCCACGCCGAACCTTGAGGCCTTGCAGCGCCTGCAGATCGACCCCGACAGTGCCCAGGCCGAGCCACTCAATGAGGTCGGTTTCGATGCGTATCTGCGTCACGACGGCATCTACCCCGACAGCCCGCTGTTCGAGGATAAGCGCGAGTCCGCGCCCTACACCCAATACTTGCGTGATCACGGCTACCACGGCAGCAACCCTTGGCACGAATGGGCCAACGCCGCCGAAGGTGAGAACGGCGAAGTGCTCAGCGGCTGGCATATGCGCAACGCCGGCAAACCCGCACGGGTGGCCGAAGAACATTCGGAGACCGTCTACACCACCGACCGCGCCATCGACTTTATCGACGAACAAGGTGAACAGCCCTGGTGCCTGCACCTGTCGTATATCAAGCCGCACTGGCCCTACATCGCGTCGGCGCCTTATCACGCGCTGTACGGTACCGAGCATGTGCAGGCGCCGATTCAACCTGAGCACACCAGCGATCACCCGGTGTACCAGGCATTTCGCCAACACCAGGAGAGCCAGAATTTCTCCCGTGACGAGGTGCGCCTCACGGTGATTCCGACCTACATGGGCCTGATCAAACAGATTGACGATCAACTCGGGCGGCTGTTTGATTTTCTGCAAAGCACTGGCCGTTGGGATGACACGCTGATCGTGTTCACCAGCGACCACGGCGACTTCCTCGGCGATCACTTCCTTGGCGAAAAAGAGTTTTTGCTGGAGCCTGCGGTGGGCATTCCGTTGATCGTGCGCGACCCACGTGCCAGCGCCGATGTCAGCCGCGGCACCGTAGACGAGCGCCTGGTGGAAACCATCGACGCCCTGCCCACCTTCCTCGACGCCTTGGGCTTGCCCGCCGCCGACCATCGCCTGGAAGGCCGCTCATTGATTCCATTGCTGCAGGGCGAGCAACCCACTTGGCGCCGCTATGCCATTGCCGAATACGACTACGCCTTCCAGGCCCCGGCTCGCGAGCGTCTGGAGCAACCCATCGACCGTTGCCGCATGACCATGGTGCGCAGCGAGCGCTGGAAGTACCTGGCCTACGACGGCTTTCGCCCGCAACTGTTCGACCTGGAAAACGACCCGCAAGAACTGCACGACCTGGGCAGCGATCCCGGCTATGCCGAGGTACGCGAGACGCACCTGGGTTATCTGTTCGACTGGCTGCGCGGGTTGAAGCGGCGCACCACCATCAGCCACACGGAGGTTGAGGTGCGCGGGCAATGGTTTCGTTATGGTGAGCCAGAGGCAGAGAAAGTGGTGAAGATCGGAGTCTGGTAAACACCACAAATCCAAATGTGGGAGCAAGCCCGCTCCCACACTTTTAATCCTCACCCGGCTTAAAGACCTTTAGTGGTTTTGCTTGATTGCCCCTGCCCCCCCACCGGCACATCCCCCTTGAGCGTAACCCGGCGTACGATGCGCTCCTGGGTGCCGTAGTCGTCCACCGCGTAATGCTGGGTGGCGCGGTTATCCCAGATCGCCACGTCACCGGTGTTCCAGCGCCAGCGCACGGTGTTTTCCAGGCGGGTGACGTGGCCTTGCAGCAGGTTGAACAACTGCGCCGACTCTGCCTGGGAGTAGCCTTTCAGGCGTTTGACGAAGTGCCCCAACAGCAGGGTTTTCTCACCGCTGACCGGGTGCACGCGCACCACCGGGTGTTCGGTTTCATACACCGTGGAAGTGAATACTTTGCGGTATTCCTCCAGCTTCTCCACCGCCACATCCGGCTTGCGTGCGGCGTAGTCGTATTCGTTGCTGTGCACCGCCCACAGGTGATCAGCCAGTGCGCGCAGTTCCACGCTGAGGTCATTGTAGGCAGCGGCTGTGTTGGCCCATACGGTGTCGCCGCCGGACACAGGCGCCAGCACCGAACGCAGGATCGAGGCCTTAGGGTAGGCATCGACGAACGTCACGTCGGTGTGCCAGGAATTGGCGCGCTGACCACGGGTGCCATCCAACTCCATCAGGAACCGCGTGCCGTCTCGTACCGGTACGGTGGGGTGGGCGATCGGCTCGCCGAGCAGGTGAGCAAAGGCTTCCTGGCTCTGGTCATCGAGATGGGTTTGTTCGCGGAAGAAGATCACCTTGTACAGCACCAGCGCCTGCTGGATGGCCTCGACGGTGGCGGCATCCAGCTCACCGGACAGTTTGATGCCACGGATTTCGGCGCCGATCCGCCCGGCTACCGGGTGAATATCAAGTGGTTGGGCGATGGGTTGAACGGCTAATGCGGCGTTGCTCATTGTGATGACCCTCATGTGCCTGCGAAACGGTGGGGGGACGCTTCCAGCAACGCTCTATCCATATGCAATTTAGGTCTAGCAAATGAATGAATACTTCGTTGACGGAATAAGAGCTTGCATTTAAAACCTCAGCTTGCTCGGTCGCAAATGCCTTCGACCTATTTTTAAAATGCCGGGAAAGCATATGGATCTTCGCCAACTGCGCTACTTCATCGCCCTCAACGAACACCGCAGTTTCGTGCGTGCCGCGGACGCCATGGGCATCACCCAACCAGCGTTCAGCCGCAGCATCCAGGGGCTGGAACAGGAGTTCGGTTGCGTGTTGGTAGACCGTGGCCACAAGGACTTGCGCCCCACGCCGGAAGGCCAGGTGGTGTTGCAGCACGCCCTGAGCCTGGTGCATGGCGCAGCGCTGCTGAGCAGTGAAGTGACGCGCATGACCAAGCTCGACGCCGGTGACCTGCGCTTCGGCTGCGGCCCGGCGCCAGCCGTGAAACTGGTGCCGGATGCGGTGGCGCGGTTTATCAACGCCCACCCGAAAATCCGCACCACGTTTCAGGTGGATAACTGGGAAACCCTCAGCCGCCGCCTGAGCCGTGAAGAGATCGAATTCTTTATCGCCGACATCCGCCAGTTCGAAGCCGACCCGAATTTCCAGACCCGCGCACTCACCCCCAAACGCGGAGTGTTTTTCTGCCGCCCTGGGCATCCCTTGCTGGCCAAGGACAGCCTGTCCACCAACGATATGTTCGACTACCCGCTGGCGGCGCCGCTGATCTCCCAAGGCATTCGCAAACTGCTGGCGAACCTGAGTGGGCGTATGGATTTCTCCCCGAGTATCCAGACCGAGCACTTCCCGGCACTGGTGAGCATCGTGCTGCAAACCAATGCCATCGGCGTCGGCACTGAAGAAGCCTTTGCCGAGGACATTGCCAGGGGGGCGCTGGTGCTGCTGCACTGGCGCAACTTGCCGCAGCACATGGATACCCTGAGCGCACGCTGCGGGATCGTCAGCCGCACGGGGTCGCGGTTGTCGCCGGCGGCGAAGGCGATGATCGAGATGTTGGTGGAGGTGGATAGCCAGCAGGTCAGTGTGGCGGTTTGAAGGGCCTCATCGCAGGCAAGCCAGCTCCCACATTGAGCGGTGAACACGTTCAAGTGTGGGAGCTGGCTTGCCTGCGATAGCGATAGCCCAGGCACCGACAAGCTCAGAGCCCCGCCGCCACCAACCCAGGCGCCACCCAATCACTCACCTGAAACGACTTGCGAATCAACTTCTCCCTGGACGCCAGGTCCACCGCATCCTGCAATTTGCCCAGGAACACCGGGTCTAGGGTCGAGGGGAAAACTTCGCTGAGTTTCTGGTCTTTCAAATCATTGGTGAGGATCACCGGGGGGTAACTGGCCAGCCCTGATACCAGCGCTATGTACGCCTGTTTGTTGTTGTCATCGGTCAACCACTGCACCGCTTGCTGCTGGGCCTTGAGCAGCTTGGCCACCGCATCGGGATGTTCATCGACAAACTTGGCGCTGCCCACCAGCACGGCCTGGATGCTGCCGGCATCGCCCAGGTCTTTGGTGGTCAGCGGTATTTCTGCCAAACCTTTGGCCTGCAACGCCGTCAGGGTGGACCCGCCCCAGGTGGCGTCAATCTGCTTGGCCGCCAGGGCGGCAGCGGCCGCGTTGAAGTCCAGGTTGATCACCTTAAGGTCCTTCTCGCTCAAGCCCTGGCTGGCCAAAGCGCTGTCGAACGACAACTGGCTGGCCGTGCCACGGAACACCGCCACGCGCTTGCCCTTGAGGTCTTGCAGGGTCTTGATGCCGGAGCCCGGCACCACGCCGAGGTAGTGTTTCACTCCCCGTGCAGAGGCGCTGAGCAGCCGCGTGTCAAGGCCATTGGAGCGGCCGATGATCGCTGCCAGGTCGCCCAGATAGGCCAGGTCCACCTGGCCGTTGGCGAACGCTTCATTGATCACCGGGCCGGCGCCCTTGAAGTAATTCCATTGGATCTTGATGCCTTGGTCGGCAAAGGCTTTTTCAAAGATCTGCTGTTCACGCAACACGTCGGTGATGCCACCGCCGCTGTGCTGGCTGCCGGCACTGAGGTCGGGCACTGCGATGCGGATTTCCTTGAGGTCGGCGGCATGCACCAACCCGGCCAGGGCGGTGCCGGCGAACAGGCTGATCAGACGTTTAAAGGGCAGTTTCATAGCGCAGCTCCTGGTGGGCGACGGTCGCCTGGGGAGCAAAAAGTAGGCACAGACTGAACAAAACTTTAAATACTATAAATTCACAATTTAATAGCTTTTAGAAATATGCAAGCTAACCCGCAGCCTCCAGAGGCATATGCATAAACAGCATCGAAAATATTCTTCGAATGCATTGGATGCGTGGCGGCGTGAGGCTTTAAATGACTTTTCTTATCTCACAATCATCTTGATCGCGCTTTTGTAAGATCGAAATCACATAACGCATTCGGAGGTCTTCCATGGCCCGGATTTCACTTCTGAGCCTGCCGCTGGCGGCCCCGCCCAAAGGCATCACGCCGCGCTGGCCGCAGTTGGGCCAGCGTTTATTGCCGTGGCTGCTGCCGCTCACGCTGTTTGCTTTATGGTGGCTGGCCAGCCGCAATCATTGGATGAGCGAGCAGATTCTGCCCACTCCCGCCCTGGTGTGGAGCAGCGCGGTGGAATTGGCCGGCGGCGAGTTATGGAGCCATCTGGCCATCAGCTTGCAGCGCTTGTTCTGGGGCCTGCTGGCCGGTGTCAGTGGCGGCGCGATACTGGGCGCGTTCCTGGGTTTCAGTGCGCGCGCCGAGCGCTTGGTGTTCCCGACGTTCAGCGCGCTGGCGCAAGTGCCGACCCTCGCCTGGATCCCGCTGTTCATGGTGTTTTTCGGGATTGGCGAAACCCTCAAGCTGGTGGTGCTGGTCAAGGCCATCGTGGTGCCCGTGACCCTGCATACCCTGGTAGGCGTTCGCGACGCCCAGCCCAACCTGCGCGAAGCCGCCCGTGTACTGCGCCTGCCTGGCCACTTGCTGATCCGCCGTCTGGTCCTGCCCGCCGCACTGCCTGCGTTCATGGCCGGTGTACGCCTGGCCCTGGCGGCGGGCTGGACCTCCCTGCTGGCCGTGGAGCTGCTGGCCTCCAGCGAAGGCATCGGTTACCTGATGGTGTGGGCGCGCCAGTTGTTCATGCTCGATATCGTCTTCGTGTGCATCGTGGTCATTGGCGTGCTGGGTGTGGTGATGGACCGCGGCATCGGCTGGCTGGACCGCAAGTGGGTGCACTGGCCCCATCCGGCCACTGCGCAGATTCGACGCGGGCCACGCTACGAAGGCTGGCAGCGCTTGCAACCCTGGCTGTTGCCGCTGCTGCTATTGGCGTTATGGCAAGTAGCGACTCAGCAGGATTGGGTCGATCCAAACATTCTGATCAGCCCCTGGGCGGTGCTGCAAACCAGCGTGGCGGGCGTGCTGGATGGCAGCCTGACTACGGCGCTGGGCAAAAGCCTTGGCCGGGCCCTGGCCGGGTTGCTGCTGGGCGGTAGCCTGGGCTTTGCCATGGGCCTGTGGCTGGGGCTGTCGCGGCGCAGTGAGCGGCTACTTGGCCCCACTTTGTCCGCGCTGCGCCAGATCGCGATTTTCGCCTGGGTGCCGCTGCTCACCGCCTGGTTCGGCCTGGGTGAACTGGCCAAGTGGGTGTTTATCGCCCTCGCCGCCTTCTTCCCGTTGTTTATTGCCACCCAGCGCAGCGTGCTCAACTTGTCGCCCCAGCTGCGCGAAGCCGCGCAGGTGCTGCGCCTGAACCTCTGGCAACGCTTGCGCCGCCTGGTACTGCCGGGCGCCGCGTCGGGGATTTTCGCCGGCCTGCGCCTGAGCCTGATCTACGCCTGGATGGGCACCCTCGGCGCCGAATATTTCATGCCCTCAGATGGCGGCATCGGCAGCCTGATGATCGGCGCCCAACAGTTGCTGCGCATGGATTTGATCATGAGCGGCATGCTGCTGGTCGGCCTTACCGGCGCCGCTCTGAACCTGATCGGCCAACGCATCGAAACCCGTGCCACCCGCTGGAGACACGCATGAACGCACCGATTGTCAGCTTCAACCACGTGGGTAAGTCCTTCGACGTCGATGGCTTCGAACTGGAAGCCATCCGTGAATTCAACCTGGAGGTGGCCGAAGGGGAATTTGTTGCGATTGTCGGCTCCAGTGGATGCGGGAAATCCACACTGCTGCGCTTGCTGGTGGGCTTGGATACGCAGTTTCGCGGCGAGATCCAGGTCGATGGCAAAGCCGTCAGCGGGATCGGCGGCGAACGCGGCATTGTGTTCCAGGAGCACCGCCTGTTCCCGTGGCTGACTGTGGCGCAAAACATCGGCCTGGGCCTGGTCAACGAGCCCCTGAACGAGGCCGAGCGCAACCGTCGCATCAGCGACTTTATCGAACTGGTGGGCCTCACCGACTTCACTCGCGCCTACCCCCACCAACTCTCCGGCGGCATGGCGCAACGGGTGGCGATTGCCCGCGGCCTGGTGGCCAGCCCGCGCATCCTGTTGCTGGACGAACCCTTCGGCGCCCTGGATGCACTGACGCGTCAGCAGATGCAGGACGAACTGCTGGCGATTCGTGCCCGCGCCAGGATCACCACGGTACTGGTGACCCACGATGTGGAAGAGGCGATTTTCCTCGCCGATCGCGTGGTGGTGATGGAGCCGCGTCCGGGGCGAATCAAGCAGGTAGTCGAGATCGCCCTGCCTCATCCGCGCCAGCGCAGCAGTTTTGAATTCCACCAGCTACGCGAAGAGCTGTTGCACGAATTAACCAGCGACGGCCATTACCAACCGCCGGTGCGCGAACAGATCCGCGACCTGCCATTGGCGTTCATTGCTTGCTGAGAGAGAGCTCAGTGCGCGGGTGTTCCTGGGGCTCCAGGCGATTGGCTCGCGCAAACGTGCCCAAATCATTGAAGCGCACCCCCATCTCGGCCATGACCTTGTGCGCCACCTTGGCGGTCATCTGGCGGATGTAGAACGGTTCTTTCACCACAAAGTGATGGATGCCGTGGGTGCTGCCGAAGTTGAAGCAGAACGCCTGCAACGGCCACAGCCACCAAGGGTTCAGCACTTGGGTTTGCTGCATCACATTGCCCAGTTCCACATCGCCGTAGTAATGCATGTTGGAGCTGACAAAGTGCAGGCAGAAGGTGCGCAACACGTTCGGGCCGATGATCACCACCGCAGCGATATCGATCACCTGCATCACCTGCAAGGTACCGGCTGACCACTGAATGGGCGCGCCCATCAAACTGGCAATCCCATTGGCGGCATGAAAGCCCAGGAAGACGTACCACGCGCCCCAATGCAGCAAGGCCAGCGGTGCGTACACCAGCAGCACGCGCTTGAGGATGCTGAACCTGTGCGGCCAGGTCTTGGCGCGCAACAGGCGGATCAAGGCCGACATCATGTTGTCCCCCACCATCAGCAACCGTGCGATGCCCCAGGGTTCGCCATTGGTGATCGCGCGCTCTTCCATGTCGGCTTCGGTGCCCGAGACCTTGTGATGGTTGAGGTGCAGGTGCCGGCGTATCCATGGGTTGATGGTGCTTGGCCGCGCCAGCCATACCAGGCCCATCATCAGGTTGTGGGGCACGCGTTGCTTGCGAAAGTACATGCTGTGGATCAGGTCGTGTTCCAGCTCGTGGGTGAGCGAGGCGAGGAAGGCATTGAGCAGCAGACACACCCACCAGGCCATATGACCGCTGATATAGAGCGCTGCCGAGCCGAACATGCCCAGCAGGGCAAAGGCCAGGATGCCTGCGCCCAGCGCGTCCTGATGCAACAACCAGGGGTGCCGCTGGCGCAAGCGCACGCCTTCGGCCATCACCACCTCGCGGATATGCGCCGAACGCTGTTGTGCGTTCAACGGCTGGGGGCTTGCAGAAGTACCGTCCATGCTTCCATTCTCTTGTGAAGTGATGCCTGCATCCTGCACTTAACCCTAGCGCAGGGCGCTAGCCGCGCACGCCAATCTGTTGACCACAAGCGCCAATTGCCATGACCGAACCCACTTCCCTCGCCAGCTGGACCCGTGCCCTGCGCAAGCAGCTCGACGCCCTGGGCCTCGACAGCGCCGCGCTGTGCGCCGAGGCCGGGCTCGACCCGCAGCAGATGGACGACCCCAACGCCCGCTACCGGTTGTCGGCCACCACGCGCCTATGGGCGCTGGCGGTACAGGCCAGTGGCGACCCGGCGATTGGGCTGCGGGTGTCGCGGTTTGTCAGCCCCACCACCTTTCATGCGCTGGGTTACGCATTGGTGGCCAGCGGCAGCTTGCGCGAGGTGTTTGAGCGCATCGTGCGCTATCACCAGGTGGTCAGTGATGCCCTGGACCTGGAGCTGAGCCGCCACGGCGACGTCTACCGTTTTCGCCTGCTCCAACCCCCAGGCAGCCCTGCGCCCGCGCCAGAAGCGATTGATGCCTTTGCGGCGATCTACGTGCGCACGTGTCGCAACCGCCTGGGTCGCGACTATGCGCCGTTGGCCGTTTACCTGCGGCGCCCGGAACCCGCCGACCCCGAGCCGTGGCACAGGGTATTTCGCGCACCGGTATGGTTTGCCGCCGACGAAGACCGCCTGGAATTCGCCGCCAGCGACTTCGACAGCCATCTGGACGACGCCAACCCGGAGCTGGCCGAACACAACGAAACCGTGCTCAAGCGCACCCTCGCCCAACTGCAACCGCTGACCTGGGAACGCAAGGTGCGCGCCGCCATCGAGGCGCAATTGCCAGACGGCGAGCCAAGCGCCGAACACATTGCTCAAGCGCTGCATTTGAGCCTGCGCAGCTTGCAGCGGCATCTGGCCGATGAAGGGTGTCGGTTTGACGCCCTGCTCAATGAGTGTCGGCAAAACCTGGCGTTACTGCACCTGCGCGACCCGCAGTGCTCATTGGCCGAGATCAGCCATTTGCTGGGGTTTGCCGATACCAGCAGTTTCAATCGTGCGTTCAAGCGCTGGACAGGGATGACGCCGGGGCAGTTTCGCGACGGGTTGCAGTAGGAAGGGCCTCATCGCGGGCAAACCAGCTCCCACTGGGGCATGGGGTTCACATCATGTGGGAGCTGGCTTGCCTGCGATGAGGCCAGTACAACCACCACAAATCCCTGAGTTTGATTACAAACCTGTCATCCAATTGTGCGGCTTTTGTCCGCGTCCGCTGGTTACCGTGACGGCCTGCTTTCTGGAGCCCTCACTATGTACCGCACTGCCTTGTTCCTGAGCCTCGCCGTGGCCACCGTCGCCCAGGCGGCGCCACAATTACCACGCCATGCCGAGCTGGATCTGCACACCGCTCGCCAACTGGCCGACGCCAGCCTGGCCCACTGCACCGCTGCGCTGACCGTACTCGACCGCGGTGGCAACCTGTTGCTGGGCCTGCGCGCTGACGGTGTCGGCCCGCACAACAGCCTCGCCAGCCAACGCAAGGCGTACACGGCGCTGTCGACAAAAACCCCGACCCGGCTGTTTGCCGAACGGGCGCGTAATAACCCCGAAGCCGCCAACCTCAACAGCTTGCCCGAGCTGCTGTTGCTCGGCGGTGGCGTGCCGCTGTTTGCCGACGCCGAACTGGTCGGTGCCCTAGGCATCGCCGGTGCCGGTGGCGCCGCGCAGGATGAAGCCTGCGCCGTACAGGCCGCCGAGCAACTGGGCCTGAAAATCACCCCTTGATTCCACTTCCCTCAAAAGGACTTCGCGATGAAAACCTTGAGCATGACCCTCGCCGTACTGAGCCTGAGCGGCCTGTGCAACCTGGCCCTGGCCGACGGCAACCCCCTGAGCGTGCACGTACTCAACCTGGAAAACGGCCTGCCAAGCGCCGGGGTCAATGTCACCCTTGAACAGCATGTGGGCGATAAATGGCAGTCGCTGTCTGAAGGTGTGACCAACCAGCAAGGCCGCATCGCCGAGCTGTTCCCGGCCAACCGCAGCATGCAGCCGGGCGAGTACCGCGTGGTGTTCAAGACCGGCGATTACTACAAGAAGGCTAATCGCGAGACGTTCTTCCCTGAGGTACCGGTGATATTCCAGGTCAAGCAGGCCGACCAGCACTACCACATCCCGCTGTTGCTCAGCCCTTACGGTTTCTCTACCTATCGCGGTTCATAGGCCCGCGGCCAGCCGCAGCCCATTGAGGTCGCGTATCTCGATGGCACCGTAACTCAAGCCGATAATGCCCTGTTGCTCCAGCGCCTTGAGCAGACTGTTGATGGTCTGGCGCGACAGGCCCAGCATCGCCGCCAGATCCTCCTGGGGCAGTTGCAGCACGCGGCGCGCCTGATCCACTTCGCCGTAGCCTTGGGCAATCATCAACAACCGATGGGCCAGCCGCTCTGAGGCGGGCATCAGGCTTATCTGTTCGATATTGATCAACGACAGCCGCAGTTTATGGCTCATCAACAGCGCCATCTCCCGCCAGAACAGCGGATGCTGTTCGAGAATGCCGAGCATCGCCGCCTGCGGCACCTGCAACAGCCTGCATGCGCCGGTGGCCAGGGCATCGTGGGTGCGCGGCAAGTTGTCGAACAGGCAGATCTCGCCGAACCAGTAGGGCGTTTCCACCAGGCTCAACACCGCTTCCTTGCCCTGAGCACTGACCGCACTGATGCGCACCGTGCCTTCCAGCACCGCATACACGCCGCACGGCGGGTCACCGCGCTTGAACAGGTACTGCCCCGCCGTCAGCACACGCAACCGCGCCGCCCCCAGCAGGCTACGCTGCAAGTCTGGCGGCAAATGGCTGAACCAATGACCGCGAGCCAATTGCGCGTGCCATGTCCCTGTGTCCATGCGAACTCCGAAGATTGTCGCCCAGTTGACAGTTAGGCACCGACTGACAGGGCATGATCAAACATCCTACAGGAGGAACAACAATGAAAAGCCTCGTCGACCACCTCAGTCAATACGCCGCGTACCACCGCGACCCACGCAACATCGCCAGCCACTTCATCGGTATCCCGTTGATTGTGGTGGCGGTGGCCGTGCTGCTGTCGCGCCCCGAATGGTCGGTGGGCGGGCTGTGGCTATCACCTGCGGTGCTGTTGGCGCTGTTTTCGGCGTGGTTTTATCTGCGCCTGGAACTGGCCTTGGGCGTGTTGATGACGGTGCTGATGGGCTTGTCGGTGTGGGCCGGGCATGTGCTGGCGGCGCAAAGCACGGCGGTGTGGCTGAGCAGCGGCGTGGGCATGTTTGTGGTGGGCTGGGTGATTCAGTTCGTCGGGCATTACTACGAAGGCAGGAAGCCTGCGTTTGTGGATGATGTGTCGGGGCTGATCGTGGGGCCGTTGTTTGTGGTGGCGGAGTTGGCGTTTTTGCTGGGGTTGCGGCAGGACCTCAAGCGCCAGATTGAAGAGCGCTCTGGGCCGGTGGCGCGCCGCGGTCTTGATCGTTCCCATGCTCTGCGTGGGAATGCAGGCCAGGACGCTCCGCGTCCAAAAGCGTGACGCAGAGCGTCACCAGAGGCGTTCCCACGCAGAGCGTGGGAACGATCACGTGAGGCTCAGGTTTTGGGTTTGAAGAACAGGGTCTCGCCCCGCGCCAGGCCGGTGAGGCTGTCATGGTCTTTCACCACTTCGGCCTCGATCAATTCACTCTGGCCTTCAACCTTCAAGGTCACGCGAGTGGTCGCGCCCAACGGCCGAATATCCCGCACTTGCGCCGCATGGTGATCTTCCAGTTCATGGCGTGACAACGACACTTCGTGGGGGCGGAACAGCAGGTGCTTGTCTTCGCCCAAATGCAGGCGGTTGGAGTCACCCAGGAAGTGGTACACAAAATCGCTGGCCGGGTTTTCGTAGACGTCGCCCGGTGAACCGATCTGCTCGATCACGCCCTTGTTCATCACCACGATACGGTCGGCGACTTCCATGGCCTCCTCCTGGTCGTGGGTCACGAAGACCGAGGTCAGGTTGATGTCTTCGTGCAGGCGCGCCAGCCAGCGGCGCAGTTCTTTACGCACCTTGGCGTCGAGGGCGCCGAAGGGTTCGTCGAGCAGCAACACCTTGGGCTCCACCGCCAAGGCGCGGGCCAGGGCGATACGCTGGCGCTGGCCACCGGAGAGTTGTTCCGGGTAACGGTCCGACAACCAATCAAGCTGCACCATGTTCAGCAGCTCGTGAACCTTGCTGGCGATCTGGCTTTCGGTGGGGCGTTGGTTTTTCGGCTTCATGCGCAGGCCGAAAGCGACGTTGTCGAACACGGTCATGTGGCGGAACAGCGCGTAGTGCTGGAACACAAAGCCCACGTTGCGATCACGCACATCGTGCCCGGAGACGTCTTCGCCATGGAACACAATACTGCCGGTATCCGGGGTTTCCAGGCCGGCAATGATGCGCAGCAGCGTGGTCTTGCCGCAGCCGGACGGGCCCAGCAACGCCACCAGCTCGCCACTCTGGATATCCAGGTTGATGCTGTCCAGGGCCTTGAAGGCGTTGAAGTTCTTGCTGACATTACGGACTTCGATCGACATGACTTATTCCTCACCCGCGCTGTTGCGCAGGCGGTTGATTCGGTTCTCGCTCCACTGCTTGAGCAGCAGGATGAAGAGCGCCAGGATCAGCAACAGGCTGGCCACCGCAAACGCGGCAACGTGGTTGTATTCGTTGTAGAGAATCTCGACATGCAGCGGCAGCGTGTTGGTGACGCCGCGAATGTGGCCGGACACCACCGACACTGCGCCGAACTCACCCATGGCTCGCGCCGTACACAGCACCACGCCGTAGATCAGACCCCACTTGATGTTCGGCACGGTGACATGCCAGAACATCTGCCAGCCATTGGCGCCCAGCAGGCGTGCGGCTTCTTCTTCCTGGGTGCCCTGCTCCTGCATCAGCGGGATCAGCTCACGGGCCACGAACGGCACGGTGACGAAGATGGTCGCCAGCACGATGCCCGGCAGGGCGAACACGATCTGGATGTCGTGGTCTTGCAGCCACGGCCCGAAGAAGCCCTGGGCGCCGAACATCAACACGTACACCAGGCCTGCGATCACCGGCGACACCGAGAACGGCAGGTCGATCAGCGTGACCAGGATGCTCTTGCCACGGAACGAGTACTTGCTCACGCACCAGGCGGCGCTGACGCCGAACACCAGGTTGAGCGGCACCGAAATCACCACGGCGATCACCGTGAGTTTCAGCGCCGACAGCGCGTCGGGTTCAAGGATTGCGCTGAAGAACGTGCCGAGGCCGTTTTTCAAGCCCTGGGACACCACCACCAGCAACGGCAGCAGCAGGAACAGCGCGAATACCAGCCAGCCAAGGCCGATCAGGATACGTCGCGAGGTCGCGCTGCCACGGCGGGCGGCGTTGGCCGAGGACGCGGCAGAAATAGACGATTGGGACATGTTCCGCGCCTCCTTATGGACGTTCGATGCGCCGCTGCAACAGGTTGATCAGCAGCAGCAAGACGAAGGACACCACCAGCATCAGCACACCAATGGAGGTGGCGCCGCGGTAGTCGTATTGGTCGAGCTTGACCATGATCAGCAATGGCAGGATTTCGGTTTTCATCGGCATATTGCCGGCGATGAAGATCACCGAACCGTACTCACCCACGCCTCGGGCAAAGGCCAGGGCGAAGCCGGTCAGCCAGGCGGGCAGCAATGCCGGCACTAGGATGTAGCGGAACACTTGCAACGGCTTGGCGCCGAGGCAGGCGGCGGCCTCTTCGATTTCCCGGGGGATATCGGCCAGTACCGGCTGCACCGTGCGCACCACGAAGGGCAACGTGACGAAGGTCAGCGCCAGGGTGATACCCAGGGGGGTGTAGGCGATCTTGAAGCCCAGGTCCGTGGCGAACTGGCCGACCAGGCCGTTGGGCGCGTACAGCGCCGTCAGCGCGATACCGGCGACGGCGGTGGGCAGGGCGAACGGCAGGTCGATCATCGCGTCGATGACCTTGCGCCCGGGGAAGGTGTAGCGCACCAGCACCCAGGCCAGCAAAGTGCCAATCACACCGTTGATGAGTGCGGCGTACAGCGCGGTGCTGAAGCTCAGCTTCAAGGCCGCCAGTACCCGAGGTGCGGAAATGATGTTCCAGAACTGATCCCAGGTGAGTTGAGCGGCGTGTACAAACATCGCCGCCAGCGGGATGAGCACGATCAGGCTGAGGTACACGACGGTGTAGCCCAGCGTCAGCCCGAAGCCGGGTATGACGGGGGAGATACGACGCGACATAAGAGTCCTTGGTTAGCGGAACGGATATGCGTGCGGCCCACTGTGGCGAGGGAGCTTGCTCCCGCTGGGCTGCGAAGCGGCCCCAGAACCAGGCAACCACGATGTACCGTGAGTACCGGTTTTGGGAGTGCTTCGCACTCCAGCGGGAGCAAGCTCCCTCGCCACAACAAGCCCCGCGCAATAGTCGGTGTTGATTATTGCGCCGTGTAGATCTGGTCGAACACACCACCATCATTGAAGAATTTCGGCTGGGCAGTTTTCCAGCCGCCGAAGTCTTTGTCGATAGTCACCAGGTCCAGTTTCGGGAACTGCTGGGCGTATTTGGCGGCGACTTTTTCATCCCGTGGACGGTAGAAGTTCTTCGCCGCAATCTCCTGGCCCGCCGGGCTGTACAGGTGGTTGAGGTACGCCGTGGCGATCTCGGTGTTGCCCTTTTTCTCGGCGTTCTTGTCGACCACAGCCACCGGCGGTTCCGCCAGGATCGACAGGGACGGCACGACGATGTCGAACTTGTCGGCGCCGCCGTCTTCTTTCAACGCCAGGAACGCCTCGTTTTCCCACGCCAGCAGCACGTCACCCTGGCCGTTGTTGACGAAGGTAATGGTAGAACCGCGTGCGCCGGTGTCCAGTATCGGGACGTGCTTGAACAGCTCTTTGACGTATTCCTGGGCCTTGGCTTCGCTGCCGCCTGCCTTGAGGCCGTAGGCCCAGGCGGCGAGGAAGTTCCAGCGTGCACCGCCGGAGGTTTTCGGGTTGGGCGTGATCACTGAAACGTCTTTCTTGATCAGGTCGCCCCAGTCCTTGATGCCCTTGGGATTGCCCTTGCGCACCAGGAACACAATGGTGGAGGTGTAGGGCGTGCTGGCGTCCGGCAGGCGGGTCTGCCAGTTCTCCGGCAGGGTCTTGCCCAGCTTGGCGACTTCATCAATGTCACCGGCCAGGGCCAGGGTCACTACGTCGGCGCGCAGGCCGTCAATAACTGCGCGTGCTTGCTTGCCCGAGCCACCGTGGGACTGCTGGATCTTCACGTTGTCGCCGGGGTGGGACTGTTTCCAGAAGCTGGTGAACTCAGCGTTGTAATCCTGGTACAGCTCACGGGTGGGGTCGTACGAGACGTTGAGCAACTCGTAGTCCTTGGCAACGGCGGAACCGGCAAACACGGCACTGGCCAATGCGGCCAAGGCATAACGGCGAATCGACGACATAGAAGCTCCTGAAATTCTTGAGTGTTGGCTTTTCTTGTAATTGCGGGTCTATCGCCGTTCTTGCTCAGCTCGGTTTGTTACCGGGGTTCTGCAGACGGAATTTTTCCTTGCGTTCGATCTGTACCACTTGGGCGTTGTGTACGGTGATTTCCACCGCGCCAAACCGCAGATCGCGCAGGGCGCTCTGGATTTCACGCAAAATGGCTGCTTCGTCCTGGCCGTCAACGCTACGTAGAGATGCGCTCATGGTCTCGCTCCTGAAAATGAGTAGTGCCTGGCAGTGGCGGCACTGCTTGCGGCGTGAGGGCGATAGTAGATAAGCGCGGATATTCTTAAAAATACTATTTAAGAATGTTTATATAACCAGAAAGAATTTTCTGATAGGGCATGGGGTTGCAAGGGTTTCGGCAGAAAAAACGCTCACACACAGGCGCCGCAGAACCCCTGTGGGAGCTGGCTTGCCTGCGAAAGCGGTGGTGCAGTAACACATGCAGCGACTGACACACCGCCTTCGCGGGCAAGCCCGGCTCCCACATTGACCGCGTCAGTCCTGACGAATCAGAGGGGCTCGGGTCCAGTCGATTTCATGCGCCGGCATCGGCCGTCCAAACCAGTACCCCTGGCCCATGTCGCATTCCTGATCCAGCAGGAACCGCGCCTGTTCCACCTGCTCGATCCCTTCGGCGTGCACCTGCATGCCCATGCTTTTGGCCAGGGCGATCACCACGCGCACAATCGCGGCGTCGTCTTCGTCCCACGGCAAGCCCGCCACAAAGCCCTGGTCGATCTTGAGCTTCTGCACCGGCAGGCGTTTGAGGCGCAACAACGAGGAATAGCCGGTGCCAAAGTCGTCGATCGCCAGACGCAGGCCCAGTTCGCGCAGGCGGTGCAGTTGCTCCAGTGCGACTTCCGGGTCGTCCATCACTGCGCTCTCGGTGACCTCCAGCTCCAGGAAGGCTGGGTCCAGCCCAGTGGCGTGCAGCACTTGGGCCACTTGCTCATACAGCTCGCGCCGGGCAAACAGGCGGCTGGAGACATTGATTGCGATAAAGCTCAGCGGCGCGCCGTCGGCCAGCCACTGGCACATTTGGCGGCAGGCCTGGTCCATCACCCACGCATCGATCTCGGCAATCAACCCGGTGCGCTCGGCGATGGGGATGAACTCGCCCGGGGGTACCAGGCCGCGCTCCGGGTGCTGCCAGCGCACCAGTGCTTCAACGCCGACCAAACGGCTATCATGCAGGTCGTGCACCGGCTGGTAATAGACGCGCAGCTCATGTTGGTCGAGGGCGCGACGCAGCTCGCCAGCGATTTCCACCCGATGCTGGGCGTGGGCGGTCAGTTCTTCGGTGTACAACGCGTAGCCTTCGCGCCCGGCGCTCTTGGCCTTGAACAACGCGGAATCGGCGTTGCGCAGCAGTTGCTCGGCGCTCAGGGCGTCACTGGGGAACAGGCTGATACCGATACTGGCGCTGATAAACAGCTGGTTGCCGTCAAAAATGAACGGATCCTTCATGGCGTTGAGCATGCGCTGCGCCAAGGCCGCCGCTTGCACCACCTGCGGGCAGCTTTCTGCCAGCACGGCAAATTCGTCGCCCCCCAGGCGCGCCAGGGTAACCCCCGGCCCAAACAGGCCGCTGAGGCGTTCGGCCACCAGTTTGAGCAACTGATCGCCAACGTTATGGCCGAGGCTGTCGTTGATGATCTTGAAGTGGTCCAGGTCCATCAACAGCAGAGCGCAGCCACGCTTATGCACCTGCGCGGAAGCCAGGGCCTGCTCGGCGCGATCGGTGAACAGCAGGCGGTTGGGCAGGTCGGTGAGCGGGTCGTGATGGGCCAGGTGCGCCAATTCGTGCTCGGAGTTCTTCATGGCGCTGATGTCCGAAAACACCGCCACGTAGTGGCTGACCTGGCCCTGGTCGTCGTGAATCACCCGTATGGTTTGCCACTGGGGGTAAACCTCGCCGCTTTTACGGCGGTTCCAGATTTCGCCGCTCCATTCGCCGGTGCTTTCCAGGGCCTGGAACATTTGCTGGTAGAAATGCGCCGAGTGGCGCCCGGACTTGAACAGGCTTGGCCGTTGGCCCATGACGTCCTCGCACTGGTAGCCGGTGATCTCCATGAAAGCGCGGTTAACGTGCACGATCAGCCCTTGGGTATCGGTGACCAGCACCCCTTCGCGGGTGCAATCGAACACCGCAGCGGCCTGGCGCAGGCGCTCGCGGTTCTCTTTCAGGGGTTGTTGCAACGCATGGGCACGGGCAAAACGCCGGCCTATCCAGTAGATGACCAAGGCGCTGAGGCTGACCCACACATAACCGCGCGCCTGCAGCCAGCGCCCCAGCGCCCAAGGTTCATCGATAAAGTTGATTAATAGGTAATTGCTGAGCTGGAGCCAAACGATAGAAACCAGCAGGTACACCAACCCCGCACGTAGGGCACCTCGGTATGAAAACAGCATATGCTTAGTAATCCTTACTAAATAACCAGAATCGCCCTACAAAGGATCAGGATTATAGAGTAGGAAACACTTTGTAAGTCTTATCTGAAACGGTGACTGGTTTTATCTGCAAAGGAAGTGATAATGCGGGTGCTGTTTTTTTCTTTATCTGAGGGCCATACAGCCTATGTGGTACAACGGTTTTCTTGATCTGTCCGCCTGGCAACTGGTGGCAGTCACGCTGTTGATGACCCACGTGACCATTATTGGGGTCACTGTCTATCTGCACCGTTATTCGGCCCATCGCTCGCTCGAGCTCAATGCCGGCCTTAAACACTTCTTCCGCTTCTGGCTGTGGCTGACCACGGCGCAGAACACCCGCGAATGGACCGCCATCCACCGCAAGCACCACGCCAAGTGCGAAACCGTCGATGACCCGCACAGCCCGGTGATCAAGGGCTTGTCCACCGTGCTGCGCAAAGGTGCCGAGCTGTACCGCGCCGAGGCGGAAAACCCCGAGACCCTGCGTATCTACGGCAAAAACTGCCCGGACGACTGGATCGAACGCAAGCTTTACACGCGCTACCCGCTGCTGGGCGTGGCGCTCATGGGCGTAATCGACCTGCTGCTGTTCGGCACCATCGGTATCACCATCTGGGCGATCCAGATGATGTGGATTCCGTTCTGGGCCGCAGGCGTGATCAATGGCCTGGGGCATGCCGTGGGCTATCGCAACTTCGAATGCCGTGACGCCGCCACCAACCTGGTGCCGTGGGGCATCATCGTCGGCGGCGAAGAGCTGCACAACAACCACCACACTTACCCCAACTCCGCCAAGCTGTCGGTGAAGAAGTGGGAGTTCGACCTGGGTTGGGCCTGGATAAAAGTGTTCAGCTTCCTGCGCCTGGCCAAGGTGCAGCGCGTGGCCCCCATCGCCCACCGCGTCGAAGGCAAGGGCAGCCTGGACATGGACACCGCCATGGCGATCCTCAACAACCGCTTCCAGATCATGGCCCAATACCGCAAGTTGGTGATTGGCCCGCTGGTCAAGCAGGAGCTGGAGAAGGTCGATCATTCGGTGCGCCACCAGTTCCACCGCGCCAAGCGCCTGCTGTCGCGGGAAACCAGCTTGCTGGAAGACCGCCACCACTTGCGCATCCAGAGCATGCTGGAACACAGCCATGCCCTCACGGTGATCTACGAGAAGCGCCTGGCGCTGCAGCAGATCTGGCTCAAGACCAGTTCCAACGGCCACGACATGCTGGCAGCGATCAAGGAATGGGTGCATGAAGCCGAGGCCAGTGGCATCCAATCCCTGCGCGATTTTGCCCACCAGTTGAAGACTTACTCGTTGCGTCCTACAGCGGTGTGAGGGCGCCGTGGGAGGGTTCGCCCTCCCACGCACTGGCTTTTTGGCGCCATTTTCCGGGCACCGACAATGCATGCTGATCACGGAACTTCACCGCAATTCCCCTCTCTCAAAGAACACTTCGCCATCATGGTGACCCCTTGTAGTGACCGCTTTTGCACCCTGCGGCGCGCCCAGAGAGAGTTGTACCGATGGTTCACGAAAAGCCCAGCCTGCCCGATGTGCCCACCGCAGAGCNGGCGGCGACCCTGTTGGCGCTTATGCATGCTCAAGGTGAAGTCGAGCGGCTGAGTGAGCGTGAGCAACTGCTCAGTTCCCTGCTGGTCAGCGTGAACGCCGTGCTGTGGGCCATCGATTGGGAAACACGCCGCGTGCTGTATGTAAGCCCGGCGTACGAGCGCCTGTTTGGCCGCTCCGCCGGCCTGCTGCTGGCCGACCACCGTGAATGGCGCAACAGCGTCCACCCCGAAGACCTCGACTACGCCGAACACAGCCTGGCCCGTGTGCTGGAACAGGGCGCCGTGGAGGACCGCGAGTACCGCATCATCACCGCTGACGGGCAGATCCGCTGGTTGAGTGACAAGTGCTACATCAACCAGCAGGTGGTGCCCGGTGAAGCGCTGATCGTGGTGGGCATCGCCGAAGACATCACCGAAAAGAAGCAACTTGAGCTGGAACTCCATCGCCTCGCCACCACCGACGTACTGACCCAAAGCAGCAACCGCCGACACTTCTTCGAACTCGCCAACCAGGCCTTCGACAACGCCTGCGTGCAGGGCACCCCGCTGGCGTTCCTGTTGCTGGACATTGATGATTTCAAAGACATCAACGATACCTACGGCCACTTGGAGGGCGACCAGGTGCTGCGGCGCATCGCGGAAAGCGGTCGCGGGGTACTGCGCCGTGGCGACCTGTTCGGGCGCATTGGCGGCGAAGAATTCGCCGCCGTCCTGCCGGGTTGCCCACCGGAGATGGCCCTGCAGGTGGCCGAGCGGTTGGGCAAGGAAATCCAGGCGTTGGTGTTCAGCTACGAAGGGCATGAATTCAATGTGACCGTCAGCCAGGGCCTGGCCGGCCTGCGCGAAGATGACTCCACCCTCGACAGCCTGTTTGCGCGAGCAGATGCGGCGATGTACGAGGCCAAGCGCCAAGGCAAGAACCGCGTTATAGCCGGTTAACACCGCTTGGCATTTATGCCTTTTTGTAGGAGCGAGCTTGCTCGCGAAAAACTCACAGGCGCCGCGTTTANCAGGAAGCCCGCGTCATCGTTGACGTTTTTCGCGAGCAAGCTCGCTCCTACATACGTTCGGTGTGTGTTTCAGGTTTTGCGCACTCGGGTCAGTTCCGACAAGCCGACCTTGAGCAGCCGCGCGGTCTTGCTGGCGGCTAGTTCTTCAAGCCCTTCGTGCTCGGTCAGCCGCGCCATTTGCACCGCCAGGTTCACCACCAGGGCTTCGCGCGAATACACCCCGCCTTCCAGTGAATAGATCCCTGCGATCAACTGCCGCAACTCCAGCGGCAAGCGCCAACGCGTGCGCAACGCCGAACCGTAGGCGGCGCCAAAGGCGTCGAGGGATTCGCCGATGGCTTCATCATCCAGGGCGCCGCCGCCCTGGCGCCAGTCTTCCAGGCAGCGCAACAAGGCCAGGTCGCCCAAGCGATGCAGGATGCAGGCGCTGTAGCAGCGCTGGTGGTCGAGCTCCAGCATGCGCGCCAGGCGCCGGGCGTAGTCGGCGCTGTCCTGGGACAATTGCCAGTGCCGCTCGGCGTAGGCCACCAGCCCAGGGTCGCCCAACACCACGTTGTGCTTGAGCGCCAGGCCCAGGATGAGGTTCATGCTCTGGCCGGGCACCAACTTATGCAGGGCCTCTGACAGGGTCTGCACTGGCGTGCCGTGGTAGCCGGCGCTGTTGGCGGCGGCGATCAGTACGGCGGTGATTTGCGGGTCGCTGTGCACCTGGTCTTCCAACTGCTTGAGGTCCAGGCCTTCGGGCCCCAGGCTGCGTTGCACGGCGGTTTTCACATCCACACGCAACGGCGCCCCATCGCAGACCTCCCGGCGCCGCTCGAGGAAAGCGGGCAAGGTCATGCCCGGCGCCAGGGGTGGGATTTCGCAGTACACGCTTTCGCCTTCGTTGAGCAGCAGGTCTTGCAAGCGCTGGGTCAGGCTTTCCATGTTCAGCGGGCGGGTCAGGTAGGCGGTGGGCGCCAGGGGCAAGGCTTCGCGCACGCTGGCGCTGTCGTTGCGACTGCTCAGCAAGATAAACGGCAGCGAACGGCGCTTCTGGCGCACGCTGCGCAGCAGGCTCAGGCCATCCACGCCCGGCAACTCCCAATCCGCCAGGATCAGGTCATAGGTTTTTTCGCCCAACAGCGTGGCGGCGTGCTGCCCATCGGCGCACACATCCAGCCGTGCGTCACAGCGCACATTCAACAGCACTTGCTTGAGCAGGTCCCGCGACCAAGGGTCTGCTTCGGCGATTAACACTCGGGGTACAGCGGGTAAATCAACAGCAGTCATCCAGCACGCTCCATCGGCAATGCTTGCACCTTAGACAATGCAGGCGCGTGCGTTCAATGAAGCAGGCACAAAAAAACCGCCGAAGCGGTTTTTTTGTACGGGCTGTAACCTGTGGCGAGGGAGCTTGCTCCCG
>NZ_JBQEQE010000022.1:0-97534 GCF_052046095.1 Pseudomonas sp. 22072 | reverse complement strand
GCGGCCCCTGGGAGTTTTTCGCGAGCAAGCTCGCTCCTCCAATCAGGGCTTGCCACTGCCACATAGAGTTGAGTGGCGATAGCCTCAGCGAAAATCGCGCCGCTCACGAATCAACGCATAGGCGTTATGCAATTCACGGGTTCGTTCAGTCGCTTCCCGCACTTGCGCGGGGCTGGCTCCCGTGCCGGCGATCTTGTCCGGATGGTGACGGCTGAGCAGGCGGCGGTAGGCGCGCTTGATCACCGAAGGCTCAGTGGTTGCCGTCACCCCCAGGATACGCAACGCCTCCTGATAGGCCCCCCCACGATTGGCCACTGGCTTGCGCTCCGGCGCGTAATCGGTCGCCAATGCCTGCAGCTGCTGCGGCGTCCAGCCCAGCCACTTGCCCCACTGGTCGATCAGGTCGCGCTCGGCAGCATCCGCCCGACCGTCCGCCCACGCCATGCGCCAACAGGCGCGCAGCACGCCTTCCGCCGCATGGGGCTGCGTCTTGAGCACCCGCAGGTAACTGCGTACACGGTCACTGCCGGACTTGCCACGGTTGAAGGCGCTGATCGCGCGGCGCTGGGCCGGCTCACTCATGTCCAGTGCGCGCATTTCCTGGCGCGCTTGCTGGATATGCCCATCGACAACCCGGCCATTACTCTTGGCCAGGCGTCCCAGCAGCACGAACAACAGCTCGTCGTTGCGCAAGGCCGGACGCCCACCCAGGCGCTCACGTAACTGCGCCCAACTGTGCAATTGCAAGCGACGATCCAAGGCCTGCCCCAGCAATGCCCCCAACAAAGCCCCCGGAATACTGGCAATGGCAAAGCCAGCCCCGGCGCCGATCAGCGTCCCTGGCCACAACATCCTAGCGTCCCTTTGTCAGCAAGGTTTCGACCTGCGCCAGTCGCTCCAGCGTCCCCACATCCACCCAGCGTCCTGCCATGTGCTCCCCCGTTACCAGACCTTTGGCGATGGCCTCGCGCAACACCGGGGCCAACTTGAAGGCACCGGCGCTGCAACCCGCGAACAACTTGGGGTCGAGCACTGAAATGCCACTGAAGGTCAGGTTATCGGCACCGGGCGCGGCATCATGAAGCACACCGTGATCCAGGTAAAAATCCCCGCCCGACGGGTGGTGCGCAGGGTTGTCGACCATCACCAAGTGCGCCAGGCCCCGGATCGGCTGCTTGAGCTGGGTGAAATCGTAGTCAGTCCAGATATCGCCATTGACCACCAGAAACGGTTCGTCGCCCAGCAGCGGCAATGCCTGGAATATGCCGCCCCCCGTTTCCAGCGGTTCACCCTCCGGGGAGTAGCGGATGCGCAGACCGAACTGGGCACCGTCGCCCAGGTAGCTTTCGATCTGCTCGCCGAGCCAGGCGTGGTTGATCACGATCTCGGTAAAACCGGCCTTCGCCAAGGCTTCAAGGTGATACTCGATCAGCCGCTTGCCGCCGGCTTGCACCAGCGGCTTGGGCGTATGCAGGGTGAGCGGGCGCATGCGCTCGCCCTTGCCTGCCGCAAGGATCATCGCCTTCATACGCTGGCCTCGGCAGGTTCGCGCAGGCTGGCGAGCAATTCGCCCAGGTCACTCAACTCAGGTCTGTCGGCCAGCACCGCTTCTATATAAGCGAAGAAACGCGGCACGTCGGCCAGGTAGCGTGGCTTGCCGTCGCGGTGGCAGATACGCGAAAAAATGCCGATAACCTTGAGGTGACGCTGCACGCCCATCAGGTCGCTGGCACGCAGGAACTCTTCAAAGTCGTCCTGTACGGGAATCCCCAGCTGCCCGGCGCGCTGCCAATAGCCGCGCTGCCATTCACGAACGCGGGCCTGGGGCCAACTGAGGAAGGCGTCCTTGAACAGGCAGGTAATGTCATAGGTCACCGGGCCGTAGACCGCGTCCTGAAAATCCAGCACGCCTGGGCTTGGCTCACTGACCATTAGGTTGCGCGGCATGTAGTCGCGGTGCACCAGCACCTTGGGCTGGGCCAGCGCGCTGTCGATCAACTGCTGGCTGGCACGTTGCCAGAGGGCTTGTTGCTCAGGGTCGAGGTCGATGCCCAGGTGACGGCGCACGTACCATTCCGGGAACAGTTCCAGCTCGCGACGCAATAAGGCCACGTCATAGCTGGGCAACGGCGCATCCATCGGCAATTGCTGAAAAGCCAGCAGCGCGTCGATGGCATCGGCAAATAATTGATCGGCATTTTCACCGTCAATCACGTCCAGATAGGTTTTTCTGCCCAGGTCATTGAGCAAAAGAAAGCCACGGGGCAAATCTTCTGCATAAATTTTTGGCACATTTATTCCCGATTTCGCGAGCAAATGCGCAATATCGACGAAAGGTTTGCAGTTTTCCTGGGGGGGTGGCGCGTCCATGACGACGAACGTATGGGCACCGCCCTCCCATCGAAAATAACGCCTGAAACTCGCGTCGCTGCTGGCCGCGGTCAATGTGGCCGGGGGCACGGGGCCCCAGTCCTGAGCGTTGAAGAGGATCGGCAACTGCTCATCCAGCCAGACTTCCAGCTGTTGTAAACGTAGATCTTGCTCGGGCATTACAAGGGTCTCCGACGGCGCTAGCCGTCAAGCGGGGCATGCTTTATTATCACGCATCTTTTTCAGACCATCGAGAGGCGTGCGGCCCAAACCGCGGGCAGATGGCACGCAGGAAGCCCGGACTAATAAGATGGCATTGAAATCCCCCGCGTTTCGTAGAAAATTTCCGTTGCTGGTAACCGGCAGTCTGCTGGCCTTGCAACCTTTCGCCACCTCATTCGTGGTCGCCGCGGAACAGTATGACTGCTCAGTCTCTGCTTCGGGTGCCTGGGATTGCGCGCCGAAGACCGCCGCCGCCCCATTGCCACCGCGCCCGGTGCATGACGGTGCTGCCGTCAGCTCGGCCAACAGCACGCCGCAAGGCAAAGCTGGCGGCAGCGTCGACGCCGAACCCAAGACCATGCTGGTCACCGAAGCCAAGGGCCGTGGCCTGCGTTCGCGCAGTGCCGACTACAGCCACCTTGACTGGGTACCTCGCGAGAAGCTGACCGCAGCACAGCTGGCCGAAACCGGCCCTTACTGCGGCGGCGCCTACATCGAGCCGACTCGTCCTGGCATGAACGACAAGACGAACAAGAGCGATGCGCCGACCTTCATCGGCGCCAAGGCTTCTCGTTACGAGCAGGAGCAGCAGGTCGCTACCCTGGCCGGTGACGTGGTCATGCGCCAGGGCAGCATGCAGCTGGAGTCGGACGAAGCCAGCCTGTACCAGGCGGAGAACCGTGGCGAACTGAATGGCAAGGTGCGCCTGCGCGATAACGGCGCCCTGATCGTGGGTGACCATGCCCAGGTCCAGCTCGACACCGGTGCCGCCCAGATCGACAACGCCGAATACGTGATGCACAAGTCACGCATCCGCGGTAACGCGCTGTACGCCAAGCGTGCAGAAAACGCGATCATCCGTCTCAAGGACGGTACGTACACCACCTGCGAGCCGGACAGCAACGCCTGGCAGCTCAAGGGCAACAACATTACGTTGAACCCGGCCACCGGTTTCGGTACGGCGACCAACGCGACGTTGCGGGTCAAGAACATCCCGATCCTGTACACCCCGTACATCTACTTCCCGATCGATGACCGTCGTCAATCCGGCTTCCTGCCGCCGAGCTTCAGCACCGGCAGTGAGACTGGCTTTACATTGGTAACGCCGTACTACTTCAACCTGGCACCGAACTACGATGCCACGTTGTACCCGCAGTACATGACCAAGCGCGGCTTGTTGATGGAGGGCGAATTCCGCTATCTGACCAAGTCGAGTGAAGGGCAGTTTGGTGGGGCGTATCTCAATGATGATAGCGACGAGCGGAAGAAGCAGACTGATTACGAAAAGACCCGCTATATGCTCAATTGGCAGCATAAAGGTGGGCTGGATTCGCGTCTGACGACCCAGGTCGATTACACCAAGATCAGTGATCCGTTCTACTTCCAGGATTTGAAGTCGTACCAGGAAGGCGTAGAGAGCCAGGACTTCCTGAACCAGCAAGGCTCGGTTACCTACCGCGGTGATAGCTATCAAGCTCGGGTGAACCTGCAGTCCTATCAACTGGCAACGATTTCCCAGATTACTCCGTATGACCGCTTGCCGCAGATCACCTTTAATGGTCAGCTGCCGTATCATCCGGGGGGGCTCAACTTCTCCTACGAGACAGAAGCCGTAAGATTCGATCGGGACCTCAGAAACGGAAATGTGGTCAATGAAGACGGCGGGCCGTTCAACTCCGATGGCACTATCGGTGAACGGCGCCTGGATAACTACGTAAGCGGCCTGACCCGTGCGAACGGTACACGCCTAAACGTAGCACCCGCTGTAGAGTACCCAATGAACTGGAGCTATGGCTTTATTACGCCGAAGCTCAAATACGTCTACACCAAATATGACCTTGACCTGGATAGCAAAGGCAAGAATGACATTATCGCCGCGCAACTGGCCGCAGCTCAGCCTGGGGCCGCTCCTTACGCCGGCGGCGTATTCAAAAGCTCACAAGACCGTGCAGTCCCGATTGCCAGCATCGACAGCGGCCTCTACTTTGACCGCACGACCAATTGGTTCGGCAAGGATTACAACCAGACGCTTGAGCCTCGCGCCTACTATCTTTATGTGCCGAATAAAGATCAAAGCGATATTCCGGTCTTCGACACGGGTGAGTACTCGTTCAGCTACTCCTCCCTGTTCCGCGATAATCGTTTCAGCGGTTCGGATAGAATCGGTGATGAGAACAAGCTATCCCTTGGCGTAACCAGCCGTTGGATCGAAGAAAACGGCTTTGAACGCCAGCGAGTTTCCGTCGGTCAGGCGCTGTATTTCAAGGATCGCGAAGTTCAACTGCCGGGTGTATTGGCTGCTGACCGCGACGATGCACGCTCCGACGTTTCGCCTATCGCTTTGGAATACGCTTTCCGCTTCAACCGCGATTGGCGCGCCACGGCCGACTACAACTGGGACACCGAAAGCCATGCCCCACGCTCCGGTAGTGCGATGTTCCACTATCAGCCAGAAGACAACCCGAACAAGGTCGTCAACCTCGGCTATCGCTACCGCAATGACCAAGTGGTCTACAACCAACTGACCGGCAAATGGCAGTTCGGTGGGGACTACGGCACGCCAGGTCAAGAGAACTACGTGAAGGATTACTACAAAATCCAGCAACACGACTTCTCGATGATGTGGCCGATCATTCCGCAGTGGAATTTGATCACTCGCTGGCAGTATGACTATGCACGCAACCGCACCCTGGAAGCCTTCGGTGGTTTCGAGTACGACAACTGCTGCTGGAAACTGCGCGTCATCAACCGCTACTGGGTTTCCAACGACGAGTACAGCCAGATCGCCCCGCTCAACGAAAAGGGTGACCACGGGCTCTTCTTCCAGATCGTCCTCAAAGGACTCGGCGGCCTGACCGGCGCCAAGGTAGAGAGCTTCCTCGACAAAGGCATTGAAGGTTATCGTGAACGTGAAGACAAAGCTTTCTGAGTGTTTGCGCCCGCTAGTGCTGGGCGCGCTGTTCCTGGGTACTGTTTCGGCACACGCCGCAGTTCAACAGCTGGATAAAGTAGCGGCCATCGTCGACAACGACGTGATCATGCAGAGCCAGCTGGACCAGCGGGTCAAGGAAGTTCAGCAGACCATCGCCAAACGTGGCGGTGGGGTGCCACCGACCAGCGTCCTGGAATCTCAGGTACTGGAACGCCTGATCGTCGAAAACCTGCAACTGCAGATTGGCGAACGTTCCGGCATCCGTATTTCGGACGAGGAACTGAACCAGGCTGTTGGCACCATTGCTCAACGCAACAACATGAGCATTGATCAGTTCCGCGCAGCCCTGGCCCACGATGGCCTGTCCTATGAGGACGCCCGTGACCAGATCAAGCGCGAAATGATCATCAGCCGTGTGCGCCAGCGCCGTGTGGCCGAACGGGTTCAGGTGTCCGAGCAGGAAGTGAAGAACTTCCTGGCTTCGGACCTGGGCAAGATGCAGCTCTCCGAAGAGTTGCACTTGGCCAATATCCTGATTCCAACCCCGGACGGGGCCAACTCTGAGCAGCTCAATGCCGCCGCCGCTAAAACCCAGGCGATCTACGAGCGCCTGAAAGCGGGTGCAGATTTTGCCCAGATGGCCATTGCTCAGTCCGGCAGCGATAACGCCCTCGAAGGCGGTGACATGGGCTGGCGTAAAGCGGCTCAATTGCCACCTCCGTTTGATCGCGAATTGAGCGCCATGGAAGTCGGCGGCATTACCCAGCCAGCCCGAACCCCGGGTGGTTTCATCATCCTCAAGCTACTGGAACGTCGCGGCGGCGAAACCTCGTTGAAAGACGAAGTTCATGTTCGTCACATCCTGGTCAAACCGAGCGAAATCCGCACCGAAACACAAACCAAGGAACTAGCCCAGAAGATCTATGACCGCATTGAAAGCGGTGAAGACTTCGCCACCCTGGCTAAAAGCTTCTCGGAAGACCCAGGCTCTGCCCTTAACGGCGGCGACCTGAACTGGATCGACCCGAGGGCACTGGTGCCCGAATTCCAGCAGGTCATGGCCGACACGCCACAAGGCGTATTGTCCAAGCCGTTCAAGACCCAATACGGTTGGCATGTCTTGGAAGTCCTTGGCCGTCGCGCCACGGATAACACCACCCAGGCCCGCGAGCAGCAAGCCCTGACCGTACTGCGTAACCGCAAATACGACGAAGAGCTGCAAACCTGGCTGCGTCAGATCCGTGACGAAGCGTATGTAGAGAACAAGCTGCCAGGCGCCGAGCAAACAGGCACCGACCAGGCAACCCAGTGAAACCCCAGCGTTTCGCAGTGACACCCGGCGAGCCGGCCGGCATTGGTCCAGACCTGTGCCTGCTGCTCGCCTCGCAACCCCAGCCACACCCCCTGATTGCCATTACCAGCCGCGACCTGCTCCTTGAGCGGGCCGCGCAGCTGGGTGTGGCCGTCAACCTGCTGGAGGTGGCGCCGGGCAACTGGCCCGACCTGGCGGCCCCCGCTGGCAGCCTGTATGTGTGGGACACCCCGCTGCAGGCCAAGGTGGTGGCCGGGCAGTTGAACACGGCCAACGCAGCATTCGTGCTGCAGACGTTGACCCGTGCGGGCCAAGGCTGCATCGACGGCGACTTTGCCGGCATGATCACCGCACCGGTGCACAAAGGCGTGATCAACGAATCCGGCATCGCCTTTTCCGGCCATACCGAATTCCTCGCGGAACTGACCCATACCGCTCAAGTGGTGATGATGCTCGCCACCCGTGGCCTGCGTGTGGCGCTGGTGACTACCCACTTGCCGCTGCGTGAAATCGCCGATGCCATCACTGCCGAGCGTGTGGAGCGTGTCACGCGCATCCTGCACAGCGACCTGCAACACAAATTCGGCATTGCCCAACCGCGCATCCTGGTCTGCGGGCTCAACCCCCACGCCGGTGAAGGCGGCCACTTGGGCCATGAAGAAATCGACATCATTGAACCAACACTAGAGCGCCTGCGCCAAGAAGGCATGGACCTACGCGGCCCATTGCCTGCAGACACTCTGTTCACCCCCAAATATCTGGAGCACTGCGATGCAGTGCTGGCGATGTACCACGACCAGGGGCTGCCCGTGCTGAAATACAAAGGCTTCGGCGCCGCAGTCAACGTGACACTGGGCCTGCCGATCATCCGCACCTCCGTCGACCATGGCACGGCCCTGGACCTCGCAGGCAGCGGCAAGATCGATACCGGCAGCCTGCACGTGGCCCTGGAAACCGCCTATCAGATGGCCGAGACCCGTATATGACTGAGCATTACCAACACCGGGCGCGCAAGCGTTTCGGGCAGAACTTCCTGCACGACGCTGGCGTGATCGATCGCATCCTGCGCTCAATCCACGCCAAGCCAGAAGACCGCCTGCTGGAAATCGGCCCGGGCCAGGGCGCGCTGACCCAGGGCCTGCTGGCCAGCGGCGGGCAACTGGACGTCGTGGAACTGGACAAGGACCTGATCCCGATCCTCAACCAGCAGTTCGCCGGCAAAGCCAACTTCAACCTGCACCAGGGCGACGCGCTGAAGTTCGACTTCAACAGCCTTGGCGCTGCGCCCAACAGCCTGCGGGTGGTGGGTAACCTGCCGTACAACATTTCCACGCCGCTGATTTTCCACCTGCTGAACAACGCCGGAATCATCCGAGACATGCACTTCATGCTGCAAAAGGAAGTGGTGGAGCGCCTGGCCGCAGGCCCTGGCGGTGGTGATTGGGGTCGTTTGTCGATCATGGTCCAGTATCACTGCCGCGTGGAGCACCTGTTCAACGTCGGTCCAGGCGCGTTCAACCCGCCGCCGAAGGTCGATTCGGCCATCGTACGCCTGGTGCCGCATGCCGTGCTGCCGCACCCGGCCAAGGACCACAAACTGCTGGAACGCGTCGTGCGGGAGGCGTTCAACCAGCGCCGCAAGACCTTGCGTAACACCCTCAAGGCCCTGCTGAGCAATGCCGAGATCGAAGCTGCCGGCGTTGATGGAAGCCTGCGCCCCGAGCAACTGGACCTGGCCGCGTTCGTGCGCCTGGCTGACCAGCTTGCCATACAGCCTGCATCCGAAGTGGAATAGGCCGTAAGAACTCGATGCAATCCAATGTGGGAGCGGGCTTGCTCGCGAATGCGCAGTATCAGTCACCAAATGTGTAACTGATGCACCGCCTTCGCGAGCAAGCCCGCACACATTTGCTCCGCGTTATACCGATAACGCTTGCCGGCTGCCCGACACATGTCTGGCCTAGCGCCCACCTCTTGGCCTAGACTGACTCGCATCTGCTGTCCTTCGCTTTTAAGGCCTCTTGCATGTCCGATCCTCGCTATCAGATAGACGTCAGCGTCGTCACCCGCTTCCTGGCGGACCAATCGCAACCCGAACATAACCGCTTCGCCTTTGCCTACACCATTACAGTGAAGAACAACGGGCTGGTGCCGGCCAAGCTGCTGTCGCGCCACTGGGTCATCACCGATGGCGACGGCCAGGTCGAGGAAGTGCGCGGGGCAGGCGTTGTCGGCCAGCAACCGTTGATCGACAGCGGCGCCAGCCACACTTATAGCAGCGGCACGGTGATGACCTCCAAGGTCGGCACCATGCAAGGCTCGTATCAAATGAAGGCCACTGACGGCCAACTGTTCGATGCAATCATCAAGCCCTTCCGCCTGGCCGTGCCAGGAGCCCTGCACTGATGGCGACGTATGCTGTCGGCGACCTGCAAGGCTGCCTGGACCCTCTCAAGCGCCTGCTGGATCGCGTAGCCTTCGACCCCGCAAATGATCGCTTGTGGTTGGTGGGCGACCTGGTCAACCGCGGCCCCCAGTCCCTGGAAACCCTGCGCTACCTCTATAGCCTGCGTGATTCTTTGGTATGCGTGCTGGGCAACCATGATCTGCACTTACTTGCGGCCGGCAACAACATCGAGCGCCTCAAAAAAGGTGACACCCTGCGGGAAATCCTCGAAGCCCCGGACCGCGCTCAACTGCTCGACTGGCTGCGCCGGCAAAAACTCATGCACTACGACGAGGACCGCAACATGGCCTTGGTGCATGCCGGTATCCCGCCGCAGTGGACGCTGAAAAAAGCTCTCAAGTGCGCCGCCGAAGTTGAAAGTGCATTGGCCGATGACAACCTGTACACCGCTTACCTCGACGGCATGTATGGCAACGACCCGGTGAAGTGGGACAACGAGCTCACCGGCGTCGCCCGCCTGCGAGTGATCACCAACTATTTCACACGCATGCGCTTCTGCACGGCCGAAGGCAAACTGGACCTCAAGAGCAAGGAAGGTGCCGACAGCGCCCTCCCCGGCTATAAGCCCTGGTTCGCCTACAAGGAACGCAAGACCCGTGACACGAAGATCATCTTTGGTCATTGGGCCGCACTGGAAGGCAAGTGCGATGAGCCCGGCGTGTTCGCCCTCGACACCGGTTGCGTGTGGGGCGGCGCCATGACCCTGATGAACATCGACACGGGCGAGCGCCACGACTGCCAGTGCGAATCCCCCCTTTCCATTACCCAGCCGGCCGCCACCAAGCCATAGGAGCCCGCCATGACCGAATTCAAACGTATCCCCCCCGAACAAGCCCAGGCCCTGCGCGAGCAAGGTGCTGTAGTCGTCGACATCCGCGACCAGCCTACTTACGCCGCCGCCCACATCAGCGGCGCGCAGCATCTGGACAACGTTAACATCGCCGACTTCATACGCGCCGCCGACCTCGATGCGCCGTTGATCGTCGCCTGCTACCACGGCAATTCCAGCCAGAGCGCAGCCGCGTACTTGATCAGCCAGGGTTTCTCTGACGTCTATAGCCTGGACGGCGGGTTTGAGCTGTGGCGTACGACCTATCCTGCGGAAATTTCTTCAGGTGATTCGCAATAATTTTTTTCACACCCCGCTACCCCGCGTGACGCTTGGGCTTGCGCCGTTTCTGACGAACGGCGCAGCCAAACTAATTGCGCATCGCGCCTTGACCTCCCGGATTCCGAACTATCCTTAAGCGCAGGCCATCCGAATCAGGGGAGAGCCGGTACACCGGCGTACGGGTCATCGGTAACGTTTCAGGGTGTTCTGGGGGGAAAACAGCCATTGGCGTGCGCCAATGACTGCCAGCATCGACTGATTGATCCGGCGTCGGCTCCACGTATCGAGCGAGGTGACGACGTCATGAGTATCTTTAGCCACTTCCAACAACGCTTCGCGTCCACACAGCAGGAAGAACTCACGCTTCAGGAGTATCTCGAGCTGTGCAAGCAGGACCGCAGCACCTACGCCTCTGCCGCCGAACGCCTGCTACTGGCGATTGGCGAGCCAGAACTGGTGGAAACCGCCAATAATTCGCGCCTGTCGCGGATATTTTCCAACAAGGTGATCCGCCGCTATCCGGCTTTTGAAGACTTCCATGGAATGGAAGAATGCATCGACCAGATCGTTTCCTACTTCCGCCATGCCGCCCAAGGCCTGGAAGAGAAGAAGCAGATCCTCTATCTGCTGGGCCCGGTCGGCGGCGGCAAGTCGTCCCTGGCGGAAAAACTCAAGCAATTGATCGAAAAGGTGCCCTTCTATGCGATCAAGGGCTCGCCCGTCTTCGAGTCCCCCTTGGGCCTGTTCAACGCCACGGAAGATGGCGCGATCCTCGAGGAAGACTTCGGTATCCCGCGGCGCTACCTCAACACCATCATGTCGCCCTGGGCCACCAAGCGCCTGGCCGAGTTCGGCGGTGATATCAGCCAGTTCCGCGTGGTGAAACTCTACCCGTCGATCCTCAACCAGATCGGCGTGGCCAAGACCGAACCGGGCGATGAAAACAACCAGGACATTTCTGCGCTGGTGGGCAAAGTCGATATCCGCAAGCTGGAAGAATTCCCGCAGAACGACGCCGATGCCTACAGCTATTCGGGCGCACTGTGCCGGGCCAACCAGGGCCTGATGGAATTCGTGGAGATGTTCAAGGCACCGATCAAGGTGCTGCACCCACTGCTCACCGCTACCCAGGAAGGTAACTACAACAGTACCGAAGGCCTTGGGGCGATTCCGTTTACCGGGATCCTGCTGGCTCACTCCAACGAATCGGAATGGCATACCTTCCGCAACAACAAGAACAACGAAGCCTTCATCGACCGGATCTATATCGTCAAGGTGCCGTACTGCCTGCGGGTCAGCGACGAAATCAAGATCTACGACAAACTGCTGTTCAACAGCTCCCTGGCCAAGGCCCATTGCGCGCCGGACACTCTGAAGATGCTTGCCCAGTTCACCGTGCTGTCGCGCCTCAAGGAGCCGGAGAACTCCAATATCTATTCGAAGATGCGCGTCTACGACGGCGAAAACCTCAAGGACACCGATCCCAAGGCCAAGTCGATCCAGGAATACCGTGACACGGCGGGTGTAGACGAAGGCATGAACGGTCTGTCGACGCGCTTTGCGTTCAAGATCCTGTCCAAGGTTTTCAACTTCGACCCCCACGAGATTGCCGCCAACCCGGTGCACTTGCTCTACGTGCTGGAACAGCAGATTGAACAAGAGCAGTTCCAGGCCGAAACCCGTGAGCGCTACCTGCGCTTCCTCAAGGAATACCTGGCGCCGCGCTACATCGAGTTCATCGGCAAGGAAATCCAGACCGCCTATCTGGAGTCCTACAGCGAATACGGCCAGAACATCTTCGACCGCTATGTCCTGTACGCCGATTTCTGGATCCAGGATCAGGAATACCGCGACCCGGAAACCGGCGAAATCCTCAATCGCGTGGCCCTCAACGAAGAGCTGGAAAAAATCGAGAAACCCGCCGGCATCAGCAATCCGAAGGATTTCCGCAACGAAATCGTCAACTTCGTACTGCGCGCCCGTGCCAACAACAACGGCAAGAACCCCACTTGGCTCAGCTACGAGAAGCTGCGGGTGGTCATTGAGAAGAAAATGTTTTCCAACACCGAGGACCTGCTGCCCGTCATCAGCTTCAACGCCAAGGCCAGCAAGGAGGATCAGCAAAAACACAACGACTTCGTCACACGCATGGTCGAGCGAGGCTACACCGACAAACAGGTACGACTGCTCTCCGAGTGGTACCTGCGGGTTCGCAAATCGCAGTAAGGCAGCGGCAAGCGCGCACTGCCAGGCATCCGGCCTGGCAGTTGACCGCTTGTCTCTAAGCTTCCAGCCCGCGGCTTGAAGCTTGTAACGTGAAGCTGCCCGGAGGGCTCCCCATGAGCTATGTGATCGACCGACGCCTCAATGGCAAGAACAAGAGCACGGTAAACCGTCAGCGTTTCCTGCGGCGTTACCGTGACCACATCAAAAAGGCGGTAGAAGAGGCCGTCAGCCGCCGCTCCATCACCGATATGGAGCATGGCGAACAAATCAGCATTCCCGGACGGGACATCGACGAACCGGTGCTTCACCATGGCCGCGGCGGCAAACAGACCGTGGTGCACCCCGGCAACAAGGAATTCACCACCGGCGAACATATCCAGCGCCCACAAGGCGGTGGCGGCGGCAAAGGCCCGGGTAAAGCCGGCAACTCTGGCGAAGGCATGGATGAATTCGTATTCCAGATCACTCAGGAAGAATTCCTCGAATTCATGTTCGAAGACCTCGAACTGCCCAACCTGGTCAAACGCAACCTGACCGGCACCGATACCTTCAAGACCGTACGCGCAGGGATCAGCAACGAGGGCAACCCGTCGCGCATCAACATCATCCGCACCCTGCGCTCAGCCCATGCACGGCGTATCGCCCTGTCCGGCAGCAGCCGCGCCAAACTCAAGCAGGCCAAGGAAGAGTTGGCACGCTTGAAGCGCGAAGAACCGGACAACTTCGGCGATATCCAGGAAATAGAGGCGGAAATCGAAAAACTCAGCGCGCGCATCCACCGCGTGCCGTTCCTCGATACCTTTGACTTGAAATACAACCTGCTGGTCAAGCAACCCAACCCCAGCTCCAAGGCTGTGATGTTCTGCCTGATGGACGTTTCCGGCTCCATGACCCAGGCCACCAAGGACATCGCCAAGCGCTTCTTTATCCTGCTGTACCTGTTCCTGAAACGGAACTACGACAAGATTGACGTAGTGTTCATCCGCCATCACACCAGCGCGCGAGAGGTGGACGAAGAGGAGTTTTTCTACTCGCGGGAAACCGGCGGGACCATTGTTTCCAGCGCACTGAAGCTGATGCAGGAGATCATGGCCGAGCGCTACCCCGCCAACGATTGGAACATCTACGCCGCCCAAGCTTCCGACGGCGATAACTGGAACGACGACTCCCCAATCTGCCGGGACATTTTAATCAACCAGATCATGCCGTTCGTGCAGTACTACACTTACGTCGAAATCACCCCCCGTGAGCACCAGGCCCTGTGGTTCGAATACGAGCGCATCGGCGAAGCCTTTGCCGACACGTTCGCCCAGCAGCAACTGGTCTCGGCCGGCGATATCTACCCGGTCTTCCGTGAACTCTTCCAGCGCAGGTTAGTGACATGACCGCCAAAAAAGAGAACAAGCGCCAACCCATTTCCACTGGCTCCGAGTGGACCTTCGAACTGATCCAGGCCTATGACCGGGAAATCAGCCGTATCGCGGCGGGTTATGCCCTGGACACTTATCCCAACCAGATAGAAGTCATCACCGCTGAACAGATGATGGATGCCTATGCCTCGGTGGGCATGCCCTTGGGCTATCACCATTGGTCCTACGGGAAACACTTCCTCAGTACCGAGAAGTCCTACACACGCGGCCAGATGGGCCTGGCCTACGAGATCGTGATCAACTCCGACCCGTGCATCGCGTACCTGATGGAAGAAAACACCATCTGCATGCAGGCGCTGGTAGTAGCCCATGCCTGCTATGGGCATAACAGTTTCTTCAAGGGCAACTACCTGTTTCGAACCTGGACCGATGCCAGTTCGATCATTGATTACCTAGTGTTCGCCAAGCAATACATCATGCAGTGCGAGGAGCGCCACGGTATCGATGCGGTAGAAGACCTGTTGGACTCCTGCCATGCGCTGATGAATTACGGCGTTGACCGCTATAAACGCCCCTATCCGATTTCCGCAGAAGAGGAGCGCCTGCGCCAGAAGGAACGCGAGGAGCACCTGCAGAAACAGATCAACGACCTGTGGCGCACCATCCCCAAGCGCGCCGACAAGAACAGCGACAAAGACAATGCACGCTTCCCCGCCGAACCTCAGGAAAACATCCTGTATTTCCTGGAAAAACACGCACCGCTGCTGGAGCCCTGGCAGCGTGAAATCGTGCGGATCGTACGCAAGATCGCGCAATATTTTTATCCACAGCGCCAAACCCAGGTGATGAACGAGGGCTGGGCAACCTTCTGGCATTACACCCTGATGAACGACCTGTACGACGAGGGCCTGGTCACTGACGGCTTTATGATGGAGTTCCTCACGTCCCATACCAGCGTGGTCTTCCAGCCAGGCTTCGACAGCCCGTATTACAACGGCATCAACCCCTATGCACTGGGTTTTGCCATGTACCGCGATATCCGCCGCATGTGCGAGTACCCCACCGAGGAAGATCGCCGCTGGTTCCCGGAAATCGCCGGCAGCGACTGGCTCTCGACCATCAAGTTCGCCATGAGCAGCTTCAAGGATGAGAGTTTCATCCTGCAGTACCTGTCGCCCCAGGTGATCCGCGACCTCAAGCTGTTCAGTATCCTGGACGACGACCTCAAGGACGATCTGGTCGTACCCGCCATCCACGACGAACCCGGCTACCGCATCATTCGCGAAACCCTGGCCGCGCAATACAACCTCGGTAACCGCGAACCTAACGTGCAGATCTACAGCATCGATGTGCGTGGCGACCGTTCGCTGACCTTGCGTCACCAGCAGCACGACCGCAAACCCTTGGGCGAATCCACTGAGGAAGTGCTCAAGCATCTGCATCGGCTCTGGGGCTTTGATATTCATCTGGAAACCCTGCAGGGCGACCAAGTGATGAAAACCCATCATGTGCCACCGCGCAGCGATCGTAACGACAACGACTACGGCCGCCTCGACATGGCCGTCGTTCATCTCTGAAACAGCAAAGCCTCCATTGGCCAAGCTCAGGCGTTATCCTGTGCCGCTAATGGAGGCTTTTTCATGAAAATCTACAAAGTCGGCGGCGCCGTGCGTGATCGCCTACTGGGCATCAAGGTCACCGATATAGACCGCGTCGTCGTTGGCGCGACGGCCGAAGAGATGCTCGCCAAGGGTTATAAACCGGTGGGCGCCGATTTCCCGGTATTTCTCGACCCGAAGAACGGTGACGAATACGCCCTTGCTCGCACCGAACGCAAGAATGGGCGGGGTTACGGCGGCTTTATATTCCATGCGAGCCCCGACGTTACGCTGGAAGAAGACCTGATTCGGCGTGACCTGACCATCAATGCCATGGCGGAGGACGACGAGGGTAACCTGACCGATCCTTATCAGGGCCAACGCGACCTTGAAGCGCGTATTTTACGGCATGTTTCCCCCGCGTTCGCCGAAGATCCACTCCGTGTATTGCGCGTTGCGCGTTTCGCCGCACGCTATGCGCCTCTTGGCTTCACAGTCGCCCCTGAGACTCTGGAGTTAATGCGCCAACTCAGTGAGTCCGGCGAGTTGGAGGCCCTTACCCCCGAGCGCAGTTGGAAGGAAATCTCACGGGCGCTGATGGAAGATCAACCCCAGGTATTTATCCAAGTACTGCGTGACTGCGACGCGCTGAAAACCTTGATGCCGGAGGTGGATGCGCTGTTCGGCGTGCCGCAGCCCGCAGCTCACCACCCGGAAATTGACACCGGCGTGCACACCTTGAGCGTGCTGGAACAAGCTGCCCTGCACAAGCAACCGCTGAGCGTGCGCTGGGCCTGCCTGCTGCACGACCTGGGCAAGGGCCTGACACCTGTGGATAAGTTGCCGCAGCACATTGCCCACGAACATCGCGGCTTGAAGCTGATCAAAGCGGTGAACGAGCGTTTCAAGGTGCCGAGGGATTGCCAGGAGTTGGCCTTGCTGGTGGGGCAATATCATACCCACGGCCATCGTGCGCTTGAGCTCAAGGCCTCGACATTGCTGGAGTTGCTGCAAAGCTTCGACGTGTACCGTCGGCCACAACGCTTTGAAGAGTTCGTGGTGGCCTGCGAAATGGACGCCCGTGGCCGCAAGGGTTTTGAACAGCGCAGTTATCCACAGGCCGATTATTTGCGCGGAGCGGCAAAGGCTGCACGCGAAGTGCCGGTCGCGCCGCTGCTAGAAAAGGGTTTCAAAGGTCCCGAACTGGGCGATGCGCTCAAGCGCGAACGGTTAAGCGCATTGAAAGCCTACAAGGAAAACCCCTCTCCTTAGGCGATGGCCGTTGTGGCGAGGGAGCTTGCTCCCGCGGGACCGGGCTGGCGCTCCAGTGCGAAGCGCTCCCAANGGGCTGCTGCGCAGCCCAGCGGGAGCAAGCTCCCTCGCCACAACAAGCTCGGCTCCTACAAAACAGCTCGTGGCGTGAGTGGCTGACCCTGCCATTCGAACGCAACCGGTGCCAATACCTGATCAATCTGCGCGTCTCGCCATAATTCGGCCATTGTCCTGCCAGCCTCAGGGTGCATACGGTCCGGCGCCATCATCGACAGCGGCCACAACACAAAGGCGTTTTTCAGGATTTCGGCTCGCGGCAAGATCAAGCCATCGAAATTGCCCACCAGATCGCCATACAACAACACATCGATATCCAGCGGCAGGCCTTTGCGGTCTGGCGCGTAGCGGCCATTGTCAGCCTCGATGGATTTCAAACGACGATCCAACTCCATCAACGGCAGGTCGGTATAAGCCGACACCACCAGATTGAAAAACGGCCCACTTTTGATCCCCACCGGCTGGCTTTCGAACACCGCCGAACAGCGCATATCCGTCAAGAAACCGGCCAACGCATCCAAGCCGGCACATAGACGAGCCTCGCGGTCGATATTGCTGCCAAGCCCGAGGTAAACCTGAGTCAATGACATCCGCGCTCGATCTCCACGCCCACGCCCTTGGCAGCCGGCACCGCGCCGGGCTTGGTCAACTTGAGGTGCAGCCAGGGAATCTGGAATTCACTCATCAGCACTTCGGCCAGACGCTCGGCAAAGGTTTCCACCAGTTGGTACTGGGACTGCTCGGCAAAGGCCTGGATACGCGCAGACACCCTGGCGTAATCCAGTGCCAGGGTCAGGTCATCACCGGCCGCAGCTGGGCGATTATCCCAGGCGAAGCTCAGGTCCAGGCGCAGGCATTGCCGGATTCCGCGCTCCCAGTCGTAAGCCCCGATCACGGTGTCGACTTCCAGGCCTTCGATAAACACTCTGTCCAAGCACTTTTCTCCGCAGCACGACAAGGGCGCGATGCCCCGTTAGAATCAGGGCGTCCTCGCCCGGAATAGTTAGCATGTTTTGGTCACTGGCGATTTTCGCCTACCTGCTCGGCTCGCTGTCCTTCGCCATTTTGCTCAGCCGCTTGACGGGAAATCCCGATCCGCGAATGAGTGGCTCAGGCAATGCCGGCGCCACCAATATGTTGCGCTTGGCCGGCAAGAAACTCGCCGTCCTGACCTTGCTGGGCGACGTTTGCAAGGGCCTGCTGCCCGTGCTGATCGCCAGCCTCGTCGGCCTTGGCTTGCAGCAGCAAGCCTGGGTGGGCCTATGTGCCGTCCTGGGCCACCTGTTCCCGTTGTACTTCCGTTTTCGCGGCGGCAAGGGCGTAGCCACGGCGGCCGGCATTCTGCTGGGTATTTACCCTCCTGCGGCGTTACTGGCCATGCTCGCCTGGCTGCTGACGTTCTACCTGACCCGTACCAGCTCGCTGGCCGCGCTGATTGCTACGCCGCTGACCCTGCCGTTGCTGGCCTGGCAGGAACCGCAAGCGCTGTTACCGATGAGCGTGCTGACACTGCTGATCGTCTGGCGCCACCGCGGCAATCTACGCGACCTGTTTGCCGGGCGCGAACGGCATTTTTAAATATCCCGCCTGGACTCGGCGCCCTTGAACCTTACAACGGCGGCAATTGTTCCATCGGCCAGCGCGCCTGCACGCTGATCGCCAGGCTTTCGTGCTGTCCGGCCTGCAAGCGCTGGCAACCGGCATAGGCGATCATTGCGCCGTTGTCAGTGCAGAACTCAGGGCGTGCGTAGAACACATTGCCATTCATGTCGCCGAGCATTTTTTCCAGGGAACTGCGCAACGCCTTGTTGGCGCTGACGCCGCCTGCGATCACCAGCCGCTTCATGCCCGCCTGTTTCAGGGCGCGCTTGCACTTGATGGTCAAAGTCTCCACCACAGCCTGCTGGAACGCCAGCGCGATGTCGCAACGGGCTTGCTGGCCGTCGTCCCCGGCGCTGACGCTCTGCTGCCAGGTGTTCAAGGCAGAGGTTTTCAAGCCGCTGAAACTGAACATCAAGCCAGGACGATCACACATCGGCCGCGGGAAGGTGTAGCGACCGGCAACGCCGTTCTCGGCAAGGCGGGCGATTTCCGGACCACCCGGATAATTAAGTCCCATCATCTTCGCGGTTTTGTCGAACGCTTCACCGGCGGCATCGTCCAGCGACTCGCCCAACAGTGTGTATTGGCCGATCCCGTCCACCTGAACCAGCTGCGTATGCCCCCCCGAAACCAACAAAGCGACGAACGGGAACTCCGGCGGTGTTTTTTCCAGCATGGGCGCCAACAAATGGCCTTCCATATGGTGCACACCAAGGGCAGGAATGCCCCAGGCAAACGCCAACGCCTGGGCGCAAGAGGCCCCAACCAGCAGGGCTCCGACCAATCCGGGGCCGGCGGTGTAAGCAATGGCATCGATCTCGGTTGCCACACAGCCGGCTTCATCCAGCACCTGGCGGATCAGCGGCAGCATGCGCTTGACGTGATCGCGGCTGGCAAGCTCCGGCACCACGCCGCCATAGGCGCGATGCAGGTCGATCTGACTGAACAGTGCATCGGCCAAAAGCCCGCGTTCACTGTCGTATAGTGCGACTCCGGTTTCGTCGCAGGAGGTTTCAAGTCCCAGTACTAGCATGGGTTTGCGCCTTGTAGAGGCTGAATTCGAAGGCGCGCATAATAGTCGCCACTCCCCCTCCCGACTAGCGGTTTTCGATCAGAGGCTTTGCATTCCGGGCAATGAGGGGTTAACATCCGCAACCCTTAAAAACCGACGACCTCAGCCGCGAATTTTTTGCGACGAGAACGTTGATTCCCGGTAATGAAAGAAGGTAGCTCTGGATGCCAGCCGTCAAAGTAAAAGAGAACGAACCCTTCGACGTAGCTCTGCGTCGTTTCAAGCGCTCCTGCGAAAAAGCCGGTGTTCTGGCTGAAGTTCGTAGCCGCGAATTTTATGAGAAGCCAACTTCTGAGCGTAAGCGCAAAGCAGCAGCCGCTGTTAAGCGTCACGCTAAGAAAGTTCAGCGCGAACAGCGCCGCGCCGTTCGTCTGTACTAATACACAGACGTTCGTAGCAAGCTTCTGCCAAGCCCGGCCCTCAGCCGGGCTGTTGGCATTTGCGGATATCGCTTGATGCTTCACCGTCGACGCCGCACATGCGACCGAGACACTGCTTCACACGTCAGGGCTGGCTCTTTTGCCAGCGGTGCACGTCTCTTCTGACGAGCCTAACAAGGCTACTGACGAGCACACCTATTCTTCAAACAGACGATCAACTGTATCGGCTGTGCCCAACGATGCGTTTCCGAGGCCGCCATTGGCCTAGACCGGACGCCCGGGCAACATTTCCATGCCGAAGACTGATCAGAAACTATCCTCAGTAAATATTCGGCAGATACACTCCCTGATGACCCATGCAGACGATGATGATCGAGCACTCCTTACGTGCGCTTGAACACGTCACGGGCCCTCATTTACACGCAGTGATGACGAGAACGCCATGGCCGGGCTGATTCCCCAGAGCTTTATTGACGACCTTCTGAACCGCACCGACATCGTCGATGTTGTCAGCTCACGCGTACAGCTGAAAAAAGCGGGCAAAAACTACACCGCCTGCTGCCCTTTTCATAAAGAAAAAACCCCATCCTTCAGCGTCAGCCCCGACAAGCAGTTCTATTACTGCTTCGGTTGCGGGGCGGGCGGGAATGCCCTGGGCTTCCTGATGGACCACGACAACCTGGACTTCCCCCAGGCTGTCGAGGACCTGGCGAAAGCCGCCGGCATGGAAGTGCCCCGCGAAGAAAGTGGCCGGCCGCACAAACCGCGGCAACCCACCGATTCGCCGCTGTATCCGCTGCTCACCGCTGCTGCCGACTTTTACCGCCAGGCACTCAAGAGCCATCCGCAGCGCAAGGCCGCTGTCGATTACCTTAAAGGGCGCGGCCTCACCGGCGAAATCGCTCGGGACTTCGGCCTCGGCTTCGCTCCGCCGGGCTGGGACAATCTGTATAAACACCTGAGCAGCGACACCCTCCAGCAAAAGGCCATGATCGATGCCGGCCTGCTGGTGGAAAACGCCGAGACCGGCAAGCGCTATGACCGCTTCCGCGACAGGGTGATGTTCCCGATCCGCGACAGCCGTGGCCGCATCATCGCCTTCGGCGGCCGTGTACTCGGGGACGACAAGCCCAAGTACCTGAACTCTCCGGAGACCCCGGTGTTCCACAAGGGCCAGGAACTCTACGGCCTGTTCGAAGCGCGCAAGAACAACCGCAACCTCGACGAGATTATCGTGGTTGAAGGCTATATGGATGTGATTGCCCTGGCCCAACAAGGCCTGCGCAACGCGGTCGCGACCCTCGGCACCGCCACCAGCGAAGAACATCTGAAGCGCCTGTTCCGCGTCGTGCCCAGCGTGCTGTTTTGCTTCGACGGCGACCAGGCCGGCCGCAACGCCGCCTGGCGCGCGCTCGAAGCCACGCTCTCGAGCCTGCAGGATGGGCGTCGTGCACGCTTCCTGTTCCTGCCCGAAGGCGAAGACCCGGACACCTTGGTGCGCTCCGAAGGTACCGACGCGTTCCGCGCACGCATCAATCAACATGCACAGCCGCTGGCGGATTATTTTTTCCAGCAGCTGACCGAAGAAGCTGACCCGCGCTCCCTCGAAGGCAAGGCCCATATGGCCACCCTCGCGGCGCCGCTGATCGACAAAGTCCCGGGCGCCAATTTGCGCACGCTGATGCGCCAGCGCCTGCTGGAGATCACTGGTTTAAGCGGTGAAGCCGTAAGCCAGCTGGTGCACAGCGCCCCGCAGGATGCACCGCCAGCCTACGACCCCGGCATGGATTACGACGCCATGCCGGACTATGCCGACTTCCACCAACCTCAAGAAGCCTTCGCGCCCCAGCAGGAATGGACGCCGAAGAAGCCCGGCGCAGGCGGCAAGAAGTGGGATAAAAAGCCGTGGAGCAAAAACGGCAAGCGCGGCGATCGCGATGAAGCCTACGCGCCACGCACGCCCGTAGCGGTGGAAGCCCCGACACTCATCGCGCTGCGCACACTCATTCACCACCCGCAACTGGCCGGCAAGGTTGAAAGTGCCGACCACTTTGCCAATGAGAGCAATACCTACGCTCAGGTGCTTATTGCACTGATCGAAGCCGTGCAGAAAAACCCTAAGCTAAACTCAATTCAGCTGATGGCTCGCTGGCATGGCACGGAACAAGGCCGCTTATTGCGGGCACTGGCAGAAAAGGAGTGGCTAATTGACGGCGACAACCTTGAACAACAGTTTTTAGACACCATTAATAGGTTATCCGCGGGTCAACACACTCAGACCCTCGATGAACTTATCAAGAGAGCGAAGCAGCCGGGATTATCGGCTGAAGAGCAAATTCAGATAGCAAAACAGATGCGTGACCTCTTAAAACAGAATGTTTCCGCATCTAACCCGACCTCAGCTGGCGTGTGAGGTCATAGCTCGGGTATAATCCTCGGCTTGTTTTTTGCCCGCCAAGACCTTCAGTGGATAGGGTGTTATGTCCGGAAAAGCGCAACAGCAGTCTCGTATCAAAGAGTTGATACTTCTTGGTCGTGAGCAGGGTTACCTGACTTACGCGGAGGTCAACGACCACCTGCCTGAGGATATTTCAGATCCAGAGCAGGTGGAAGACATCATCCGCATGATTAACGACATGGGGATCAACGTATTCGAAGTCGCGCCAGATAAGGATTCCCTTATGCTGGCCGACGCTGATACCGACGAGGCCGCCGCTGAGGAAGCTGCTGCCGCGCTGGCTGCAGTAGAGACCGATATCGGCCGCACGACGGACCCGGTGCGCATGTATATGCGTGAAATGGGTACTGTCGAGTTGCTGACACGCGAAGGCGAAATCGAAATCGCCAAGCGTATCGAAGAGGGCATCCGTGAAGTGATGGGCGCAATTGCGCACTTCCCTGGCACGGTTGACCACATTCTCTCCGAGTACACCCGCGTCACCACCGAAGGTGGCCGCCTGTCCGACGTCCTGAGCGGTTATATCGACCCGGACGACGGTATTGCGCCGCCTGCCGCCGAAGTACCGCCGCCTGTTGATGCGAAAGCCGCAAAAGCGGACGACGACTCCGACGACGACGAAGCTGAAAGCAGCGACGACGAAGAAGAAGCCGAAAGCGGTCCAGACCCGGTCATCGCGGCCCAACGCTTCGGTGCGGTTTCCGATCAAATGGAAATCACCCGCAAGGCCCTGAAGAAGCACGGTCGTGGCAACAAGCAGGCGATTGCCGAGCTGGTGGCCCTGGCTGAGCTGTTCATGCCGATCAAGCTGGTGCCCAAGCAATTCGAAGGACTGGTTGAGCGTGTTCGCAGTGCTCTTGAGCGTCTGCGTGCCCAAGAGCGTGCGATCATGCAGCTCTGTGTGCGTGATGCGCGCATGCCGCGTACCGACTTCCTGCGCCAGTTCCCGGGCAACGAAGTTGACGAAAGCTGGAGCGACGCACTGGCCAAAGGCAAGGCGAAATACGCCGAAGCCATCGGTCGTCTGCAGCCCGATATCATCCGTTGCCAGCAGAAGCTGACCGCGCTTGAGACCGAAACCGGCCTGACGATTGCAGAAATCAAAGACATCAACCGTCGCATGTCGATCGGTGAGGCCAAGGCCCGCCGCGCGAAGAAAGAGATGGTTGAAGCGAACTTGCGTCTGGTGATCTCCATCGCCAAGAAGTACACCAACCGTGGCCTGCAGTTCCTTGATCTGATCCAGGAAGGCAACATCGGCTTGATGAAGGCGGTGGACAAGTTCGAATACCGTCGCGGCTACAAGTTCTCGACTTATGCCACCTGGTGGATCCGTCAGGCGATCACTCGCTCGATCGCCGACCAGGCCCGCACCATCCGTATTCCGGTGCACATGATCGAGACCATCAACAAGCTCAACCGAATTTCCCGGCAGATGTTGCAGGAAATGGGTCGCGAACCGACTCCGGAAGAGCTGGGCGAACGCATGGAAATGCCTGAGGATAAAATCCGCAAGGTATTGAAGATCGCTAAAGAGCCGATCTCCATGGAAACGCCGATTGGTGATGACGAAGACTCCCATCTGGGCGACTTCATCGAAGACTCGACCATGCAGTCGCCAATCGATGTCGCCACTGTTGAGAGCTTGAAAGAAGCGACTCGCGACGTACTGTCCGGCCTCACTGCCCGTGAAGCCAAGGTACTGCGCATGCGTTTCGGCATCGACATGAATACCGACCACACCCTTGAGGAAGTCGGTAAGCAGTTTGACGTGACCCGTGAGCGGATCCGTCAGATCGAAGCCAAGGCGCTGCGCAAGTTGCGCCACCCGACGCGAAGCGAGCATCTGCGCTCCTTCCTCGACGAGTGATACCAGAACCCCCGGCCCAGGCCGGGGGTTTTGCTTTCTACCGATTGCTTTGACAGATTAACTGCCCCGCACCACCCCACCCTCGCAATGCCCGTCTACACTCGAGACATTCCCCGTGCCATAACGAGACCGTTATGCCCAGATTGCCGACCGTGATACTGCTGTCGCTGCTGACCTGGACCGCAACGGCTGGCGCGTTGACTCTTACGGATGATGAGCGTAGCTGGTTGGCGGACCATCAGGAGCTGCGCCTAGGCGTGGATGCGTCTTGGCCACCTTTTGAATATCGCGATGAAAATGGCCGATATCAGGGCTTGGCAGCCGATTACGTACGCCTGCTCCAGGACCGCCTGGGTGTGCGAATCAAACTGATCGAACCGGTTAACTGGACCGCAGTGCTTGAACAAGCCCGCAATAATCAGCTCGACCTGCTGCCGGGCATCATGTCCACCCCCGAACGCCAAAACTTCCTGGCCTTCACACGCCCCTATCTCGACTTTCCCATCGTCATCCTGGCCCATGAAGGCGGCGCAAAACCACGCAGCCTCAAGGATTTGTACGGGCTGAAAATTGCCGTGGTGGAGAACTACGCGCCCCATGAATTGCTCCGCACCCACCATCCGGATCTGAATCTGGTCGCCCTGCCCAACGTCAGTTCGACGCTGCAAGCCCTGGCCACCGATGAAGTGGATGCCGTGGTCGGCGACCTCGCCTCCAGCGTCTGGAGCCTGCGCCAACTCAAGCTCGACGGCCTGTACGTCAGCGGCGAAACGCCTTACCGCTACCAACTGGCGATGGGTGTCCCGCGGGATGAAAAAATCCTGGTGGGCATCCTGGACAAAGTCCTCGCCGATCTCAGTTCAGCCGAAACGGATGCGATCCAGCAACACTGGGTCGGCAGCTTCACCGATCACCGCACCTTCTGGGCTGACCTGCTCACGTACGGCCTGCCAGCGGTGCTGCTGTTGAGTACGGTGCTGGCGATCGTCATTCGGATCAATCGCCGGCTCAGCTCGGAAATTTCCCGTCGGGTCGCCCTTGAGCAAGAACTGCGAAGCAGCGAGTACCACTATCGCGGCTTGGTGGAGAGCTTGTCCGCCATCGCCTGGGAAGCAAGCATCAGCGATTTCACCTACAGCTATGTGTCGCCCCATGCCGAAGACCTGCTCGGCTATCCCCGCGCCCACTGGCTGATTCCAGGCTTCTGGCGCAACATCATCCACCCCGCTGACCTGACCCGCGCCGAGGCCTATTGCTATCGGGAAACTCGTGCTAACCGTGATCACAGCATTGATTACCGGGTCATCACCGCTGATGGCCGCTGCCTGTGGGTACGTGACATCGTCAGCCTGATCGAACACGGCCACGAGCCAGTGCTACGCGGCCTGATGATCGACATCAGCGAAGCCAAGCGCACCGAAGAAGCCCTGCAACTGTCCGAGCAGAAATTTGCCTCGGTGTTTCAGCAGTGCCCGGACATCCTGGTGATTGCCCGGATGTCTGATGGCTGCCTGCTGGAGGTCAACAAGGCATTCGAGGACCAGATTGGGCTGCGCGCCGACGAGGTGGTAGGCAAAACCGCCACCGACCTGAATATATGGGGCATTCAAGGGGGCGGCCCGGATTTGCTGCAACGGGTACAGACCACCAGCATCCGCAACCTGGAAATGCCTTTTCTGCGCAGCAATGGCCAGGCCTTTACCGGGCTGATCTCAGCCGAGCCGTTCCAACTCGACACCACCGAAGCCTTGGTGGTGGTCGTGCGGGACATCACTCAGCTCAAGGAAACCCAACAGCGACTGCAAACCTCCGAAGAAAAGTTTGCCAAAGCCTTCCATGCTTCCCCAGATGGCTTGCTGCTGAGCCGCCAGAGCGACGGCCTGCTGATCGAAGTAAACGAGGGTTTCAGCCACCTGACCGGCTTCACCAGCGCCTCTTCACTCGACCAATCAGCCTTGGACCTGGGCATCTGGGTCGACCTCAACGAACGCAAGCACATGCTGGAATTGATGCAGCGCGACGGTTTTGTCCGCGATTTCATCTGTCATATCCGTCGTGCCGATGGCCAGATTCGCCTGTGCGAAGTGTCCAGCCGCCCACTGCCGATTGGCGACGAAGATTGCATGCTGACCATCGCCCGGGACATCACCGAACGCCAGTTGATGCAGGAAAAACTGCAGCAGGCCGCCACGGTGTTCGAAAGCACCGCCGAAGGCGTCTTGATCACCGACACACGGCAGAACATCAGCGCCGTCAACCGCGCCTTCACGGAGATAACCGGCTACAGCGAGGTTGAAGCCCTTGGCCATACTCCGCGCCTGCTCGCCTCCGGCCTGCACGACAGCGCGTTCTATGCGGCGATGTGGCACCAGTTGACGACCTATGGCCACTGGCAAGGAGAGATCTCCAACCGCCGCAAGAATGGCGAGGTGTATCCGAGCTGGCTGACCATCAGCGCTGTGCGTAACCGCGAGCAATTGGTCACGCACTTCGTTGCTGTGTTTGCCGACATCTCCAGCCTCAAGCTGGCCCAGGCCCGCCTGGATTATCAGGCCCACCACGACCCATTGACTGGCCTGCCCAACCGCACCCTGTTTGAAAACCGGCTGCAGGCCGCCCTCAACGGCCAGCAGGAAAGTGGTAAACAGGGCGCGGTGCTGTTTCTCGACCTCGACCGCTTCAAGCACATCAACGACAGCCTCGGCCACCCGGTTGGCGACCTGCTGCTCAAAGACATCGCCGTACGCCTCAAGGAGCAGTTGCGGGACGTGGACACCGTTGCTCGCTTGGGCGGCGACGAATTCATCATCCTGCTGCCCGGCTTGCAACAGGCCAGCGACGCCCAGCACTTGGCGAACAAACTGCTCGACTGTTTTACCCCGCCATTCCAGGCCGGCGAGCATGAGTTCTTCATCAGCGCGAGTATCGGCACCAGTCTGTATCCGCAAGACGGTACCGACGTCGCCACCCTGGTCAAAAATGCCGACGCCGCGATGTATCGCTCCAAAGCCAAGGGGCGCAACCGGGTCGAGCGCTACACCCGCGACCTGACCGCCCAGGCCAATGAACGCGTAGCGCTGGAGCACGAACTGCGCCGCGCCATCGAACGTGAAGAATTGAGCCTGTATTACCAACCCAAACGCAGCCTGGTCACCCAACAACTGATCGGCGCCGAAGCCTTGATCCGTTGGCACCACCCGACCTTGGGCGAGGTCCCGCCCGAGCACTTTATTGCCCTGGCCGAAGAGAACGGCATGATCCTGCAAATCGGCGACTGGGTACTGGAACAGGCCTGCCGGCAGTTGCACGCCTGGCAAGCGGCTTTCGAGGATTTCGGCCCCCTGTCGGTCAACCTTGCAGGCGCGCAACTGCGTCACCCCAACCTGCTGTCACGCATCGAACAACTGCTGCGCGATTACCACCTCGAACCCGGCTGCCTGCAGCTGGAGATCACCGAAAACTTCATCATGAGCCAAGCCGAAGAAGCACTGGCGGTGTTGCACCAACTCAAGCGCCTGGGCGTACAGCTGGCAATCGATGATTTCGGCACCGGCTACTCGTCCCTCAGCTACCTCAAACGCCTGCCCCTGGACTTCCTCAAGATCGATCAATCCTTCGTCCGCGGCTTGCCCGACGACCCTCACGATGCAGCCATCGTGCGCGCCATCATCGCCCTTGGCCACAGCATGCAATTCACCATCATCGCCGAAGGCGTGGAAACCCCGGCACAACAAGCATTCCTCGCAAGCGAGGGGTGTGAACAGATGCAAGGCTACATCGTCAGCCTGCCCCTGCCGCCGGAGCTTTTTGCCGCCAGCTTCCTTCGTACACGGCACAAGGATTTTTCGGATGGCACAGTGAACAAACCATCGCTATAATCCGCGACCTACTGAGGGCCTATAGCTCAGTTGGTTAGAGCAGGGGACTCATAATCCCTTGGTCGTAGGTTCGAGTCCTACTGGGCCCACCATACTCAAAGCCGCGCACTGCGCGGCTTTTGCGTATCTGGCATCACGGTTCTTTCAGCCAGGCCAAGCCTGTACCATGCTTGCCCATTGCCCCCGCACTGGAGCCCCCCCCTTGTCCGTCCTAGACGAAATCGACCGCCAACTGATCGCCGCCCTGCAGCTCAATGCCCGTGAAAGCGTGGCCATGCTCGCCAGGCAGTTGGGCATCGCCCGCACCACCGTCACGTCGCGTCTGGCCCGCCTGGAGAAAACCCAGGTCATCACCGGTTACGGCGTGCGCCTGGGCCAGCGCGTTGCGGATGGTGGGTTGCAGGCTTACGTGGGCATTACCGTGCAACCCCGTTCGGGCAAAGAGGTGTTGCGCAGGCTGAGCGCCATGGCGCAAGTGCAGCAGCTGTGCGCGGTGAGTGGGGAGTTCGATTACGTGGCTTGGCTGCGCACCGATTCGCCGGAGCAACTGGACCAATTGCTGGACCAGATCGGCAGTGTCGACGGCGTGGAGAAAACCACCACCTCGATCATCCTCAGTAACAAATTGGATCGCGGACAACCAATCTGACCACTTAACTCGTCACATTGACTAAAACTAGCGCAATCCGACGACATATTGCGCCTTATTAACGCGCGCAACGTTCCCTAAACTGGCTGCCATCTTTTCCTATACTCAACGGGCCCTCCTCCCGCCGAGCCGTCAGTAAGGTCAGCCATGAGCATTCCGTCCAGCACTCTCAGCAAGCCCAATCGCCACCCGGGCGATGGCAAGAAACCCATCACCATCTTCGGCCCGGATTTCCCGTTTGCCTTTGATGACTGGATCGAACACCCCGCCGGGCTGGGCAGTATTCCTGCGGCTAACCATGGCGCCGAAGTGGCGATCGTCGGTGCCGGGATCGCGGGCCTGGTGGCGGCCTACGAGCTGATGAAACTCGGGCTCAAGCCCGTGGTGTATGAAGCCTCGAAGATGGGTGGCCGCTTGCGCTCGCAGGCCTTTGAAGGCGCCGAAGGCATCATCGCCGAGCTGGGCGGCATGCGGTTCCCGGTGTCGTCCACGGCGTTCTACCATTACGTGGACAAACTGGGACTGGAAACCAAGCCCTTTCCCAACCCGCTGACGCCGGCGTCTGGCAGCACTGTGATCGATCTGGAAGGCCAGACTCACTACGCGCAAAAACTTTCCGATTTACCGGCACTGTTCCAGGAAGTCGCCGATGCCTGGGCCGACGCCCTGGAAGCCGGTTCGCAGTTCGGCGATATCCAGCAGGCAATCCGCGACCGCGACGTGCCACGGCTCAAGGAACTGTGGAACAAGCTCGTGCCGCTGTGGGATGACCGTACCTTCTACGACTTCGTCGCCACCTCCAAAGCCTTCGCCAAATTGTCCTTCCACCACCGCGAGGTGTTTGGCCAGGTCGGTTTCGGCACCGGCGGCTGGGACTCGGACTTCCCCAACTCCATGCTGGAAATCTTCCGTGTGGTGATGACCAACTGCGATGATCATCAACACTTGATCGTCGGTGGCGTGGCACAAGTGCCCATGGGCATCTGGCGCCATGTGCCGGAACGCTGCGCCCACTGGCCGGCCGGCACCAGCCTGAGCTCGTTGCATAGAGGCGCACCACGGGCAGGCGTGAAGCGCATTGCCCACGCCGCCGAGGGCCGCTTTGCTGTTACTGACAACTATGGCGACACCCGTGAATACGCGGCGGTGCTGACCACCTGTCAAAGCTGGCTGCTGACCACCCAGATCGAATGCGACGAAACCCTGTTCTCACAAAAAATGTGGATGGCCCTGGATCGCACTCGCTACATGCAGTCCTCGAAAACCTTCGTGATGGTTGATCGCCCATTCTGGAAAGACAAAGACCCGCAAACCGGGCGCGACCTGATGAGCATGACCCTCACCGACCGCCTTACCCGTGGCACCTACCTGTTCGATAACGGTGACGACAAGCCGGGGGTGATCTGCCTGTCCTACTCGTGGATGAGCGACGCACTGAAGATGCTGCCCCAGCCTATCGACAAGCGGGTGAAACTGGCCCTCGATGCACTGAAGAAAATCTACCCCAAGGTCGACATCAAGGCGCGCATCATCGGCGACCCGATCACCGTGTCCTGGGAGGCCGACCCGCATTTCCTCGGGGCCTTCAAAGGTGCCTTGCCCGGTCACTATCGTTACAACCAACGGATGTATGCGCACTTCATGCAGAAGGATATGCCCGCCGAACAACGCGGGATATTCATCGCGGGTGATGATGTATCGTGGACGCCTGCCTGGGTCGAAGGCGCGGTACAAACCTCGCTCAACGCGGTATGGGGCATCATGAACCACTTCGGTGGCAGCACCCACCCGGAGAACCCAGGCCCAGGCGATGTGTTCGATGAAATAGGGCCAATCGCCCTGGCAGAATAAGGAGTTGAGCATGCGTGTCGCCCTGTACCAATGCCCGCCGCTGCCGCTGGATGTGGCCGCCAACCTGCAGCGCCTGCATCAACTGGCCCATGAGGCACACGGCGCCGATGTGCTGGTGCTGCCAGAGATGTTCCTCACCGGCTATAACATTGGCGCCGAAGCCGTTGGCGCACTGGCCGAGGCACAGGATGGGCCATCGGCGCAGGCGATTGCCGAACTGGCGCAAAGTGCCGGGCTGGCGATCCTGTATGGCTACCCGGAACGGGCCGAAGACGGCCAGGTCTACAACGCCGTGCAGTTGATCGACGCCCAGGGCACGCGCCTGTGCAATTACCGCAAGACCCACTTGTTTGGCGATCTTGACCACTCGATGTTCAGCGCCGGCCCCGATGATTTCCCGGTGGTGGAATTGAACGGTTGGAAGGTGGGCATGCTGATTTGCTACGACCTGGAGTTTCCGGAAAACACCCGGCGCCTGGCCCTCGCCGGTGCCGAACTGATTCTGGTGCCCACCGCCAATATGGTGCCGTTCGACTTTGTTGCCGACGTCACCGTGCGGGCGCGAGCCTTTGAAAACCAGTGTTTTGTGGCCTATGCCAACTACTGCGGGCACGAAGGCGAGATTCACTACTGCGGGCAAAGCAGCATTGCCGCGCCGGACGGCCAGCGAATTGCCCAGGCCGGCCTGGATGAAGCCTTGATCGTCGGCACCCTGGATCGCCAATCTATTGTCGACGCCCGCGCCGCCAACCACTACCTGCAAGACCGTCGCGCCGAACTCTACGGCGCACTGCACAAGCCCTGACCCATTGGGTTTGCTAGCATAGGCACTTCCCACGCCTCGGAAGTGCCTATGCCTGCGCCGGTTCACCCTCATCCCCTTCACCTGACCCTCGCCAATGGCCTGCGGGTTTGCCTGCGCCATGCGCCACGCTTGAAACGCTGCGCCGCCGTTTTACACGTGGCTGCCGGCAGCCATGACGTGCCATTGGCCTGGCCTGGGCTGGCGCATTTTCTTGAGCACTTGTTGTTTCTCGGTACCGAGCGTTTTCCAGCCGGCGAAGGGCTGATGGCCTACGTGCAGCGCCACGGTGGGCAGGTCAACGCCAGCACCCGTGAGCGCACCACCGAGTTCTTCTTTGAACTGCCGGTGCCGGTTTTTGCAGACGGGCTGGCGCGTTTGGCGGATATGCTGGCTCACCCGCGCCTGGCCCTCGACGATCAACAACGTGAACGCGAAGTGCTGGAGGCGGAGTTCATCGCCTGGTCCCAGGATGCCAAGGCCCAACAGCAAGTGGCGCTGCTGCAAGGCTTGGCGGCGGATCATCCCCTGCGCGGTTTTCATGCCGGCAACCGCGACAGCCTGCCGGTGGAAAGCGACGACTTTCAGCATGCCTTGCGAGGGTTCCATACACGCTTTTATCAAAGCGGGCAGATGACCTTGAGCCTCGCTGGTCCACAATCGCTGGCCGACCTGCAGGCCTTGGCCCAGCAGTTCAGTGACCAACTGACGCCCGGCCCATTGCACCCGCAGGCCGCTCCACCGGCCTTGATGCATGGCCCGGCACGCCGTTATCAGCACGTCGCCGGCCAACACCTGCATCAGGTCATTACCTGTAACGCGCCACGGGAAGCGCTGGCATTTCTCTGCACCTGGCTCAACGCCTCGGCCGCCGGTGGGTTGCTCGCCGAGCTGCAAGCACGACGACTGGCCACCGCGCTGCAGGCGTCCGTGCTGTACCAATTCGCGGATCAAGCCGTGCTGGATATCGACTTTACTCTCGGCAGCGCGCGCGAACCGGTCACGTCGATCGAAGAGTTGCTGCACGACTGGCTGAGTTTCTTCGCACACAGCGACTGGACAGCATTACGCGAAGAGTTCGCCTTGCTCAATGCTCGCCAGCAACAGGTCCAAGGCGCCCTGGCGTTGGCGCGCAACGATGCCCAAGACCTGTCGGAACAAGGCGCCGCAGTCCTCAAGGCCATGCTCGACTCGCTGCACCTGCCTGCCTCCCGGCACCCTTGGCAACTGCCGCCCAATAACCCCTTGCTTCGTGCGCCCGCAAAGGAAGAACGCGCTGGCCTGATTCGCGGCCAAACCAGCGCCCACCGTGGCTTGCGTACCTTTGCCCAGGATCGCTCACGGGGCCGACGGGAGCTGTCAGCGTTGACCTTCAGCCAGGCGTTGGCGGATGACACTGGGGAAGGCGCGCTATACCTGCACTGGCGGTTTGACTCGGCGGTACCCACCGGGCTGGAAAGCCTGTTGCGGCCGTTGCGCGAACAGGCACGCCAGGCGGGCGTCGAGTTGTCTTGCGAAACGATCGCCACTGACTGGCAAGTGAAGATGCACGGCCTTCACGAGCCCATGCCGGCGGTGCTTGAAGCGTTGGCGCGGTGTCTGAGTGACTCGGATGAGCCTTTGCCACCGACCGCTCCCGTGCCGATGATCGCCATCCGGGAACTGCTCAAGGCGTTGCCCGCTTGCTGCGCGGGTGTTCAGCCCCAGCCTCAGGAGACAACAGCATCATGGGCTACCGCGCACTGGCAGGCGCTGGGCGCTGGCCTGCCCACCGCCTGTGAAGCCGCGATCAAAGCCGCAGCGGCCCGGCTGCCTGGGCAACCGGCAAGCGTGCCTTATACACCTCACGTCCTTGACGGACAAAAGCGCTGGCACGCAGTCAGCACCGAATCCAGCGAAGCAGCGCTACTGTTATTCTGCCCAACGCCAACTCAATCCCTCGCCGATGAAGCCAACTGGCGGTTGCTCGGGCACGTGCTCCAGGGGCCGTTCTACCTGCGCTTGAGAGTCGAACTGCAAATCGGCTATGCCGTGTTCAGCGGCATTCGACAGATCAACGGCCAAACCGGCCTGTTGTTTGGGGTGCAGTCGCCCACCCTCTCCCTAGACGGCATCGTCCAACAGTTGCAGGCCTTCCTGGGGCAACTGCCGTCGTTGATCGAGCGCAGTCCCGACTTGGGTAACCAGGCCCTCGCACAGCAGTTCGCGGCCCAGACGCTGCCTATCAACGAAGCTGCCGACTTGCTCTGGCATGCGCACCTGGCAGGCCATTCGTCGGGTTATCTGGATCAGCTTCAACAGTTGATCCAAGCGTGCACGCGCGAGGATGTGCAGCGCGCCGCGCAACGACTCAATGACGCCGCAGGCGGCTGGCAATGCGTGGCCAACGGGCCGCGCATCAGCGACGACTGGCAAGCAGCGCCGTGATCATTGCCAACCCTGCAACAGGCTTTCTCCACCGAGACAGCGCTAACTTGAATAAAATTGCGTAACATTGCGCAGCAATATCTGAACATCTCCAATGGGAGGTGGACTATATGTATTACTTGGTAGTGAACGTCCCATCCCTTGATAGGAGTAAGAATATGACCTGGTCCAAACCTGCTTACACTGATCTGCGTATTGGTTTCGAAGTCACCATGTACTTCGCCAGCCGTTAATTGGCTGAGTGACACAACGCCTCGGTTCGCCCGGGGCGTTTTTGTTTTGAGCTGTGCTTGATGGAGCGATCATGTTTGTCCAGATTCTAGGTTCCGCCGCCGGCGGTGGCTTCCCGCAGTGGAACTGCAACTGCGTGAACTGCGCAGGTTTTCGCGATGGCAGCCTGCGGGCCCAGGCGCGTACCCAGTCATCCATCGCGATCTCCGACAATGGCGTGAATTGGGTGCTCTGCAATGCCTCGCCGGATATCCGCGCACAACTCCAGGGCTTTGCGCCCATGCAACCGGGCCGCGCCCTGCGCGATACCGGCATCAGCGCAATCATCCTGATGGACAGCCAGATCGACCATACCACTGGCCTGCTGAGCCTGCGCGAAGGCTGCCCGCACCAGGTGTGGTGCACCGACATGGTCCACGAAGACCTGAGCACCGGTTTCCCGTTGTTCACCATGCTGACCCACTGGAACGGTGGCCTGGCCTGGAACCGCATCGAGTTGGACGCCAGCTTCACCATCCCGGCCTGCCCCAACCTGCGCTTCACCCCGCTGCCGTTGCGCAGCGCCGCACCGCCCTATTCGCCGCACCGTTTCGACCCGCACCCCGGTGACAACATTGGCCTGATCGTCGAAGACCTGCGCACCGGCGGCAAATTGTTCTACGCCCCGGGCCTGGGCAAGGTCGACGCACCGCTGCTGGACATCATGGCCGGCAGTGACTGCCTGCTGGTGGACGGCACGATGTGGGACGACGATGAAATGCAGCGCCGTGGCGTCGGCACCCGCACCGGGCGTGAGATGGGCCACCTGGCACAGAACGGCCCCGGCGGCATGCTTGAAGTGCTCGAGCAACTGCCCAAACAGCGCAAAGTGCTTATCCACATCAACAACACCAACCCGATCCTCGATGAAGACTCCCCCGAGCGAGCGGAGCTGGTGCGGCGCAATGTCGAAGTGGCTTACGACGGCATGAGCATTGAATTGTAGGAGCGATCGAAATGACCGACACACCGTTGAGCAAGGCTGAGTTCGAAGCCGCCCTGCGCGCCAAGGGCGCCTTCTACCATATCCATCACCCCTACCATGTGGCGATGTACGAAGGCCGCGCCAGCCGTGAGCAGATCCAGGGCTGGGTCGCCAATCGCTTCTACTATCAAGTGAATATCCCGCTGAAAGACGCGGCGATCCTGGCCAACTGCCCAGACCGTGAAATCCGTCGCGAATGGATCCAGCGCCTGCTCGACCATGACGGCGCGCCCGGTGAAGACGGCGGTATCGAAGCCTGGCTGCGCCTGGGCCAGGCCGTGGGCCTGGACCCCGATCAACTGCGCTCCCAGGAGTTGGTGCTGCCCGGCGTACGCTTCGCCGTGGACGCCTATGTCAACTTCGCCCGCCGCGCCAGCTGGCAGGAAGCCGCCAGCAGCTCGCTCACCGAGCTGTTCGCGCCGCAAATCCACCAGTCGCGCCTCGACAGTTGGCCCCAGCATTACCCGTGGATCGACCCGGCCGGTTACGAATACTTCCGCACACGCCTGGGCCAAGCCCGTCGCGATGTGGAACACGGCTTGGCGATCACCCTGCAGCACTACACCACCCGCGAGGGGCAGGAGCGCATGCTGGAAATTCTCCAGTTCAAACTGGACATCCTCTGGAGCATGCTGGACGCCATGAGCATGGCCTACGAACTCAAACGCCCGCCGTATCACAGCGTGACCGAACAGCGGGTATGGCATAAAGGGATCACCCTATGAGCTTTGATCGCAGCAAAAAACCGACCTGGCGCCAAGGCTATCGCTACCAGTACGAGCCTGCTCAGAAAGGCCACGTGTTGCTCTACCCCGAAGGCATGATCAAGCTCAACGATAGCGCCGCATTGATCGGTGGCCTGATCGACGGCGAGCGCGACGTTGCGGCAATCATTGCCGAGCTGGATAAGCAGTTCCCCGGTGTGCCAGAGCTGAGTGACGACATCGAGCAATTCATGGAGGTCGCCCGTGCTGAGCACTGGATCACCCTTGCCTGAAAAGCCAGCCATAGGCCTGCCTCTGTGGCTGCTGGCCGAGCTGACCTATCGCTGCCCGCTGCAGTGCCCGTATTGCTCCAACCCGCTGGATTTCGCCGAGCAGGGCAAAGAGCTGAGCACCGAACAATGGATCAAGGTATTTCGCGAAGCCCGTGAAATGGGTGCTGCGCAGTTGGGTTTTTCCGGCGGCGAGCCGCTGGTGCGCCAGGACTTGGCCGAGCTGATCGGCGAGGCTCGCAAGCTGGGTTTCTACACCAACCTGATCACCTCTGGCATCGGCCTCACCGAACAAAAAATCAGCGACTTCAAGAAAGCCGGCCTGGACCATATCCAGATCAGCTTCCAGGCCAGTGACGAACAGGTGAACAACCTGCTGGCCGGCTCCAAAAAAGCCTTCGCGCAAAAACTGGAAATGGCCCGAGCGGTGAAAGCCCACGGCTACCCGATGGTGCTGAACTTCGTCACCCATCGCCACAATATCGACAAGATCGACCGCATCATCGAGCTGTGCATTGCGCTGGAAGCGGATTTCGTCGAACTCGCCACCTGCCAGTTCTACGGCTGGGCACAGCTCAACCGCGTGGGCTTGCTGCCCACCCGCGAGCAGTTGGTGCGCGCCGAACGCATCACCAATGAATACCGTGCCAAGCTGGAAGCCGAAGGCCACCCTTGCAAGCTGATCTTCGTGACACCGGATTATTACGAGGAGCGACCCAAAGCCTGCATGAATGGCTGGGGCAGCATCTTCCTGACAGTCACACCCGACGGCACCGCCCTGCCCTGTCATGGCGCGAGGCAAATGCCCGTGCAGTTTCCCAATGTGCGCGACCACAGCATGCAGCACATCTGGTACGACTCGTTTGGCTTCAATCGCTTTCGTGGCTACGACTGGATGCCTGAGCCATGCCGTTCATGCGACGAAAAAGAAAAGGACTTCGGCGGCTGCCGTTGCCAGGCATTCATGCTCACTGGTGACGCCAGCAATGCCGACCCTGTATGCAGCAAATCCGAGCAGCACGGCATCATCCTGCAAGCGCGGGAAGAGGCCGAACATGCCACCCAGACCATCGAGCAACTTGCCTTTCGCAATGAGCGCAACTCAAGGCTCATTGCAAAAGGCTGAGGGCCTCAACGCTTGGCGATGATGTACACCGCGTGGATGATGCCAGGGAAGTAACCGCACAGGGTCAGCAGGATATTCAGCCAGAATGCACCGCCGAAACCTACTTGCAGGAACACACCCAATGGCGGCAGCAGAATGGCGATGATGATACGAATGATGTCCATGGGTCAGCTCCAGAAAATCGGCTCGTGTGAGCCGTGTAGCTAATCGACCTTGGCGGTTCGTGAGGGTTCAGTGGATTCTGGCATTGGGCCATCTCAGGCCAGAATCTGCAGGCCATGTTTTTGCACGATACTCAATAACTTGAGCGCCATGCCACTGGGCCGCTTCTCTCCCGACTCCCATTTTTTGACCGTGGACGCGCTGGTGTTCAGGTAGCGGGCGAACACAGGTTGGCTGACATGGCTGCTTTCACGTAGTTGCTTGATCTGTTCGGCAGGGATTTGATCTGGCATGGATAAGCACGCCTCATCATATTCTCGCAGAGTGGTTTTGCTGATGGCGCCGACAGCATGAAGTGCCTTGGCTGACTGGTGAATGGACTCAAACGCCTCGCTTTTATACTTCTTGGTCATGATGTATCTCCACAAACTCCTTGAGATCCAGCATTTGCTGAATCTGTGCTTCGTTTAACCTTTCATAAGTTTTGGCCAGTGATCGAAACCAAACAAGTTCGCTCTGCGTAATGTTGCCTTGATCCTTCTTCGCGAACAGCAACTGATAAACCCAATAGTGCCTACCCTTGGCCAATATGATTGAACGATGTCGATTTTGGTTGAGGCGTTTTTTCCAGACACCACCGCCCAGATTATCTGCCTGCCCCCTCAGCATTTCGCCAAACGCCTCCCTCAACTCCGAATCGCAGATCCAGGCTTTGTTGGCCGCTTCGGCAAATCGCCGTGTTTTAAACAACCTGAGCTTCATGGAGGTCCCTTCACAAAAACATACCACCCAGTGGTATAGATTAAAAGTCGAGCACGCTGTGCCCCATCGGCGGTCCTTGCCGACGTCCGCTAAGAAACCACTGTTCCCAGGGAGGCTCAATCAACGTTTTCACACCAGAAATTACCCAGACAAAAAAACGCCCCCAGCCAAAAAAATCAGGCTGGAGGCGCCGCGTATGCCGCGAGACGGTTCAGGAAACTGGGGTCAAACGGCGATGCCCTTGCGGCATTGCACTTGAGCGGTACGCACCCGAGAAAAAGCGCGGGCAAGCCGAAGAAGCATTTCGTCGATATGGGTTTTGCTGATGTTCAGCGCAGGGGTAAAGCGCAGGCAGTCAGGTTGCGCGGCAGTGAGAATCAAGCCTTCGTGCAGCGCGGCCTTGACCACTGCAGCGGCGCAATCGTCCGACAGTGTCAGGCCCCAAAGCAGCCCGTTGCCGCGCAAGGGGCCATGGCCGTAACGGTAGGCCAGGCGGGCAAGGCCTTCTGCCAAGTACAAGCCAGATTCACGTAGGTGCTCGAGAAAGCCGTTCTCCAATAGAGCGTCGAGTACTGCGATACCCGCAGATGCCATCAGTGCATTGCCATGATGTGTACCGTCCAGCTCGCCCGGTTCGAAGCAACAGGCAGTGCCACGCGCCAGCAGCGCCGCCAGGGGCACGCCGCCGCCCAGGCCTTTGCCCAGGGCAATGATGTCGGCGCGCACGCCGTATTGCTGTTCGGCGAGCAAGCTGCCGCAGCGGCCGATACCGGTTTGCACTTCGTCGAAGATCAGCAGGATCCCCAGCTCACGACACAGGCGTTCGACGCCCTTGAGGTAATGTTCTGTCGCAGGGAGGACACCGCCGCCGCTTTGTATCGGCTCCAGCATGATGGCGACGGTCTGCGCATCGACCGCTGCATGCAGGGCCGGCAGATCGTTAAACGGCACTTGGCTGAAACCTGGCAACTGCGGTTCGAATCGGTTTTCGCAGGCCACAGCCGACGCCGACATCGCCCCCAGGCTCCGCCCATGACAGCCATTGTTTACGGTGATGATGTGGTAAGCGCCACCGCGATGCAGTTGGCCCCACTTGCGTGCCAACTTGATGGCCGCTTCACAGGCTTCGGCACCGCTATTGAGCAAATAGGCCTGGTCGCTGCAGGTGTGGTGGCACAGACGATCGACAAGATCCAGTTGCGCGCGGTTGTGCAAACCCAGGCCAGGGTTGATCACGGTGTGCATCTGTTGGGCAATGGCGTCGCGTACGGCCTGGGGACTGTGACCCAGGCTGTTGGCCCCGCCGCCTTGACTGAAATCCAGATAAGCGCGGTCGTCAGCGTCCGACAGCCAGGAACCCTGCCCCTGTACAAACACCTGGGGCGGGCGCGCCACAGTGGGCATCAGGCACTGGCTGGAAACATCTGCACGCGGGGCATGCACAACCAGGTCATCCAGACTCGGCGCGCAGCGACGGAACAAGTTCACACTTCACCCCCGCTGGCAACCTGACCTTGGTCGATGCCACCTGCCAATGAGGCCTTCAGATTTTTTGCCTTGCCTATGTAAACGCTATCAACAAAAACGCTGTTCATTGTCCGATCCGGCCCTGTAAGCCCTGCGAATAGGCGCTAGACTAGGCGCCTCGGGGGCCAGCGGCCATTTCGATTTTCCAGCTTTTTCGATAAGCAAACCTTATGGATTTCAAGCAACTGCGTTATTTCGTCGCGGTGTATGAGGAAGGCCACGTAGGCCGCGCCGCGGAGCGTCTGTCGATCTCCCAGCCAGCGCTTTCGCAACAGATTCGCCAACTGGAACAGAACCTTGATGTGAGTCTGTTCGAACGCAGCAGCAAGCGTCTGCTGCCAACGCTGGCGGCGCACACTTTATACAACCACGCGTTGCCGCTCATTGATGGTATGCAGCAAGCCGCCGAGGCACTGCGCAATTTCAAGGGCCAGGCCATGCGCACCCTGGCCATCGGCGTGCTACAAACCGTGCACACCAGCCTGGTGCCGCAGATGCTTGAGCGCGTGCGCAAGGCCCAGCCCCATTTGGTGGTGCAGATTTACGAGCTGACGGGGCTTGAGATTGAACGGCGGTTGCTCAATGGCTCACTCGATATTGGCATCAGCTACCTGCCACCGCGTCAGCCGGGCCTGCATGGTGTGCTGCTGTATGAAGACGAGTTGAAGGTGGTGATTCCCGAGGAACATCCGTTGCGCGAGTTCAAGAAAGTCTCGCTCAAACAAGCCGCCGAGTTACCGATGTTGCTGCTGGGGGAAGAGTTTCAGGTTCGGCAGATCTGGCAAGGCCAACTGTCCAACCTCGGGCGGCGCCCGCAAGTGCAGGCGGAGCTCAATACCATGGTGGGCATTCTCGACAGCCTGCCTCACACCCGGCTGGCGACGGTGCTGCCTGGGCGCTCCCAGGACGAACACAACAGCAAGGCACTGCTGTGGAAACCCTTGAGCGAGCCCAGGGTACCGCTGAAAGTAGGATTGGTATGCCGCGATGTGCAACGCCAGCAGGCGACGGTGGCGTTGCTGCGTACCCTGCTGGAAGACGTGATGAATGCCCCGCCGGCAACCGCCTGACTTTTTCGCGGGCAAAAGAAAACCCCGCCGAAGCGGGGCTTTGCAGACTGTTTCCCTGACATCCATTTCACTCCGCCGTCCTAGCAGAATCCTACGTGTCCGTGTTGTTGCTTTGCGCTTCCTGCGCGACGTCCATGTGAAGTAGATTAGCCGTGGATCCAATATGGCGATAGAGGACGATTAGCAGCACGTCATGTAAGAGAATGCTTACACGCCCTCCTCCCCCTTAAAACAGAGCTTCATCCATCAGGAACAGTGATTCGCTACCGGCTTTTACCGACGCACTCAACGAGTGGATACGCGGCAACAGACGGGCAAAGTAGAAACGCGCAGTTCCCAGTTTGCTGGCGTAGAAATCCTCTTCGCCTTCCTTGCCCAACGCCGCCTTGGCCATGCGCGCCCACATATAGGCATAGGCCATGTAGCCGAAGGCATGCAGGTATTCCACCGAGGCTGCGCCGATTTCATTAGGATTGCTCTTGGCGCGGTCCAGCACCCAGGCCGTCAGCTCATCCAGGTTACCTACTGCCACACCCAGGGGCTTGGTGAACTCGGCCAACTCAGGGCCCGATGCGGCGATGAACTGGCGGATCTCATCGGCGAACAAGGTATAGAACGCACCGCCGCTGCCGACGATCTTGCGCCCCATCAGATCCAGGGCCTGAATGCCGTTGGTACCTTCGTAGATCTGGGTGATGCGCACGTCACGCACCAATTGCTCCTGGCCCCACTCGCGGATGTAACCGTGACCACCAAACACCTGCTGGCCGAGTACGGTGGTTTCCAGGCCCAGGTCAGTGAGGAACGCCTTGGCAACTGGCGTCAACAACGCCACCAGGTTATCGGCACGCTCGCGCGCCTGCGCATCGTCGCTGAACTTAGCGATGTCCAACTGCGTCGCCACGTAGGTGGAAAACGCCCGGCCGCCTTCGTTCGCCGCCTTCATGGTCAGCAACATACGACGGACATCCGGATGCACGATGATCGGGTCTGCCGGCTTGTCCTTGGCCTGTGCGCCTAGCGGGGAACGGCTCTGCAGACGGTCGCGGGCATATTCAATCGCGTTCTGATAGGACCGCTCGCCAGAAGCCAAGCCCTGGATACCGACGCCCAGGCGCTCATAGTTCATCATGGTGAACATCGCAGCCAAGCCACGGTTGGGCTCACCGACCAGGTAACCCACGGCTTCGTCGAAGTTCATCACACAGGTGGCGGAGGCCTGGATGCCCATCTTGTGTTCAATGGAGCCGCAGTTCACCGGGTTACGCGCGCCCAGGCTGCCATCGGCATTTACCAGGAACTTCGGTACCAGGAATAGCGAGATGCCCTTGGGCCCGGCCGGTGCGTCAGGCAGTTTGGCCAGCACCAGGTGGATGATATTTTCAGTGAGGTCATGCTCGCCACCGGTAATGAAGATCTTGGTGCCGCTGACCTTGTAGGAGCCGTCCGCCTGAGGCTCGGCCTTGGTGCGGATCATCCCCAGGTCGGTACCGGCATGGGCTTCCGTCAGGCACATGGAACCGGCCCACTCACCCGAATACATCTTCGGCAGGTAGGTGGCCTTGAGCTCTTCACTGGCATGGGTGTTGATCGATACACAGGCACCGGAGGTCAACATCGGGTACAGGCCGAAAGCCAGGCTCGACGAGTTGATCATCTCTTCAACCTGCGCCGACACCGCCTTGGGCATGCCCATGCCGCCGTAGGTCGGGTCGCCGCCCACGCCTACCCAGCCGCCTTCGGCGTAGGTGCTGTAGGCCTGGGGGAAACCGTCGGGAGTCGTCACGGTGCCGTCCGCCCAGTGGCAGCCTTGCTCATCGCCGCCGCGGCTGAGCGGGGCAATGGATTTGGCGGTGACCTTGCCGGCCTCTTCCAGGATCGCTTCGACGGTTTCGGCGTCAACGCTGTCTGCCAATGCCGGTAACTGGGCCCAAGTATTAGCGACCTCAAACACTTCGTTGAGGACGAAGCGCATATCACGCAACGGCGCTTTGTAATCAGCCATGGCAAACCTCGTGAGAACGTGAAAAGTAATTCGATAGGATCGGTTTTACAGACGTCGAGTGTACCCGAACAACTTTTCAGACACATAGGGTCCGTTCGTGACCATTAAGTATTTACCAGTCACACAAGGAAGCTTTCCTGTAGGAGCGAGCTTGCTCGCGAAAAACTCACAGGCGCCGCGTTCATTCAGCAAGCACGCGTTATCGTTGACGTTCTTCGCGAGCAAGCTCGCTCCTACAGGGAGAAAGCGTCAGCTGGGAGACTCATCAGGCATTCGCTCCCTGCCTCTACCGCAGCACGGTGCATGGCCGTACGCGGCAACAAGCGCTTGAAATAAAAGTCGCAGGTCGCAAGCTTCGCCTGGGCAAACTCTTGGTCGTCCTGGCCGTGCGCCGCGATCGCCATGCGCAACCACAGGTAGGCGAGGATGATGTAACCGCTGTACATCAGGTAATCCATGGCCGCCGCGCCCACTTCATCAGGGTTTTTCATCGCCGCCGTGCCGACCTTCAAGGTCAGTTCGCCCCATTGCTGGTTCAGCTCATTGAGTTGCGCCACATGGGCCTTGAGTTGCGCATGCTCGGCATTGGCCGCGCAGAACTTATGCACAATTTTGGTAAACCCACGCAGCAACTTGCCCTGGCTGCCCAGCACCTTGCGCCCGAGCAGGTCCAGAGCCTGGATGCCGTTGGTGCCTTCATAGATCGGCGCAATCCGTGCATCACGGGCCAGTTGCTCCATGCCCCACTCACGAATATAACCATGGCCACCGAATACCTGCATGCCGTGGTTGGTCACCTCCAGGCCGGTTTCGGTCATGAAGGCTTTACAGATCGGCGTGAGGAAGGCCAACAGGTCCTCGGCTTCCTGGCGTTGGCCAGCGTCGCTGCCAAGGTGCGCGGTATCGAGCAGTTGCGCGGTGAAATAGGTCAACGCGCGGTTGCCCTCGTTGAAAGCCTTCATGGTCAGCAGCATGCGGCGTACATCGGCGTGCACGATGATCGGGTCAGCGGCTTTCTCCGGCGCCTTGGCACCGGTCAGCGAGCGCATCTGCAAGCGGTCATTGGCGTACTTGATCGCGCCCTGGAAGCTCGCTTCACCGTTGCACAGGCCCTGCATTCCCGTGCCCAGGCGGGCGTGGTTCATCATGGTGAACATGCAGTTCAGGCCCTTGTTCGCCTCGCCAATCAAATAGCCTTTGGCGCCATCGAAGTTCAACACGCAGGTGGCAGAGGCCTTGATGCCCATCTTGTGTTCGATGGAGCCGCAGTGCACCGCATTGCGCTCGCCGGAGTCGGCATGGAACTTGGGCACGATAAACAACGAGATGCCCTTGGTACCCGCCGGCGCGTCCGGCAGCTTGGCCAGCACCAGGTGGATGATATTGGCGCTCATGTCGTGCTCGCCGGCCGAGATGAAGATCTTGCTGCCGGTGACCGCGTAACTGCCGTCCGCCTGCGGCACGGCGCGGGTCTTGATCAAGCCCAGGTCGGTGCCGCAGTGGGCTTCGGTCAGGCACATGGTGCCGGTCCATTCGCCAGCGGTGAGCTTGCTCAGGTAAGTGGTTTTCTGTTCGTCGGTGCCGTGGGCGTGGATGGCCGACATCGCACCGTGGGTCAGGCCCGGGTACATGCCCCAGGAGGTGTTGCTGGAGCCGATCATCTCGCTCAACACCAGGCCGAGGGAATGGGGCAGGCCCTGGCCACCGTAGGCCGGGTCTGCCGCCACGCCGTGCCAGCCGCCTTCCACATACTGGGCAAAGGCTTGCTTGAAGCCTTTGGGAGTGGTCACCACGCCATTATCGAAATGGCAGCCCTCTTCATCGCCGCTGCGATTGAGCGGCGCGAGTACGTTTTCGCAGAACCTGGCGCCTTCTTCGAGGATCGCACTGACCATGTCCGGGCTGGCATCCGTGGCGCCCAGGTCCGCGTAGTGGCCGTGGAAATCGAATACGGTGTCGATCAGAAAGCGCATGTCGCGCAAGGGAGCTTTGTACTCAGGCATGGCAATGTCTCCGGCAGCAGATAGGGTTAACCTACTGCCGGCCGTGGCCGTGGACAATCACTGTAGCGCTGCTGAATACACCGCCATTACTCAACCGGCAGCGCTCTCCATGCGCACCGCGCCACGGCGGGTTTGCCCGGCGGCGACCACACAATTACGCCCCGCGCCCTTGGCGGTGTAAAGCGCCTGGTCGGCGGATTTGAGCACCTCGTCGGGGCTGCGTTGTTCGGCCTGGCGCTCGGCCACACCGATGCTTACCGTCACCGACACGCTGGACGCGCCGCTGCCGGCACGGCGCTGGCGGCCTTGATGATCGTCCTGGGGGCGGTCCGGGTTGCGCAACTTGATGTCGTAGCTGGCGATGATCTCGCGGATCTCCTCCAGGTGCGGCATGCACTCATCCAGGGTCTTGCCGGCAAACACCACGGCAAACTCTTCACCGCCGTAACGATAGGCCCGCCCGCCGCCATTGACCTTGGACAGCTTGCTCGCCACCAGGCGCAGCACCTGGTCGCCCACATCGTGGCCGTGGGTGTCATTGAAACGTTTGAAGTGATCGACGTCGCTCATCGCCAGCACATAGTTGCGACCTAGCCGCTGCATGCGCTCGTTGAGGGCACGTCGCCCCGGCAAGCCGGTGAGCTCATCACGAAACGCCATTTGATACGCCTCGTGCGCCACCCCTGCAGCGATCATCAGCATCACCTGGCTGCACATGATGTTGAGGGTGAACGGCAGGATGAAGGTTTGCGGCAACATCCAGAACATGCCCAGCAACCCCACCAGTTGTGCGGCGTGCAGCGGGCGCGGCTGGTACCAGTATTGGGCGGCCAGGGTGAGAAAGCCGATCAGGAACATCGGATAGGAAAGTTGGATCAGGCTCATCCAGGCGCCATGCAGCATCGGCCAACGGATCTCCGCCAACCAGCCCAGCAAGGCCTGGGGAAAACTCTGCTCCAGGGCCAGCGCCACACTGCCCACCGCCAGCAGCACCGCACAGCGGGCGACGAAGTCGCGGAACAGATGGGTCTTTTCCTGCCACAGCGCATAAATGCTGAACAGCAAGGGCAACAGCAGGCAGCACAGGTGGAACACCACGGCAGCGTCTTCACGCACGCGGCCATTGTCCCGGTAGAAGTCGGTCTGGGTATCCAGCAGGAAATAGGCGACGTACACCGTGACCATCAGGAACAGCTCACGCTGGCGTCGATACACCGCGCAATAGGCGCCGCCGAGCAACAGCACCAGGGTGGGCAGCACGTTGAACAGCGAGGTGAAGAAGACGCTGAGGTCCTTGACGTACGCAGCCGAGAGCCCGGCCAGCAACAGCAGCAGCGAAGGGAGAAAATGGCTGAAACGTACAGCGGACACGCGTGACAAGGGTAAAGCTCCGACCCGCTAACGAATAATGGCACTGTGCCGCTAAGCGATCAGTTAAGCACAACCGACCGAGCATGTATCACATTGCCATCACTGTAACGGCAGCTCATCATAATCCCTGAGTGCAGGACTGCGGTTTTTTAGACGCGCTCCCACACAAATGCAAAAAAACCGCCGCATCCCGAGGGAGGCGGCGGTTTCTAGAAGAACCTGGTAAGGCTTAGTAAGCCAGGCCGAAATCTTCTTCTTTCATGTCCATCAGGTTGTTGGCGCCCGACAGCATGGTTGCCACGTGGGTGCGGGTACGCGGCAGGATGCGCTGGAAGTAGAAGCGCGCAGTCTGCAGCTTGGCGGTGTAGAACGCCTCTTCGCTGGTGCCGGCGGCCAGTTTCTCGGCGGCCAGGCGTGCCATGTCGGCCCAGAAGTAAGCCAGGCAGGCGTAGCCGGAGTACATCAGGTAGTCCACCGAGGCAGCACCGACTTCTTCACGGTCTTTCATCGCGGCCATGCCGACCTTCATGGTCAACTCGCCCCACTCTTTGTTCAGTGCCGCCAGCGGTGCAACGAACTCTTTAACCGCGTCGTTACCTTCGTTGGCCTGGCAGAACTTGTGCACGATCTTGGTGAAGCCCTTGAGCGCTTCGCCTTGGGTCATCAGCACTTTACGGCCGAGCAGGTCCAGCGCCTGGATGCCGGTGGTGCCTTCGTACAGCATAGAAATGCGGCTGTCGCGCACGTTCTGCTCCATGCCCCACTCAGCGATAAAGCCGTGGCCACCGTAGATCTGCACGCCGTGGTTGGCCGATTCAAAACCGACTTCGGTCATGAATGCCTTGGCGATCGGGGTCATGAAGGCCAGCAGGGCATCTGCCTGTTTCTTGGCTTCGTCGTCGGTACCGTACTTGACGATGTCCACTTGCTTGGCAGTGAAGTACACCATCGCACGGTTACCTTCGGCGAAGGCTTTCATGGTCAGCAGCATGCGGCGTACGTCAGGGTGCACGATGATCGGGTCAGCAGCTTTATCTGGCGCTTTCGGGCCGGTCAGGGAGCGCATTTGCAGGCGATCACGCGCATATTTCAAGCCGCCCTGGAAGCCGATCTCGGCGTGAGCCAGGCCTTGCAGCGCGGTGCCCAGGCGAGCGGTGTTCATAAAGGTGAACATGCAGTTCAGGCCTTTGTTCGCCGGGCCGATCAGGAAACCGGTGGCCGCGTCGAAGTTCATCACGCAGGTGGCGTTGCCGTGGATGCCCATCTTGTGTTCCAGGGAACCACAGGTGACCGCGTTGCGCTCGCCCACAGAGCCATCGGCGTTGGGCAGGAACTTGGGCACGATAAACAGCGAGATGCCTTTGGTGCCGGCCGGTGCATCCGGCAGGCGGGCCAGTACGATGTGGACGATGTTGTCGGCCATGTCGTGCTCGCCGGCCGAGATGAAGATCTTGGTACCGGAGACTTTGTAGGAGCCGTCAGCCTGAGGCTCGGCCTTGGTGCGCAGCATGCCCAGGTCGGTGCCGCAGTGTGGCTCGGTCAGGCACATGGTGCCGGTCCATTCGCCCGACACCAGTTTGGTCAGGTAAGCCTCTTGCTGCTCGGGGGTGCCGTGTTCGGAAATAGTGTTCATCGCGCCATGGGACAGGCCAGGGTACATGCCCCACGACCAGTTGGCTTCGCCGACCATTTCGCTCACGGCCAGGCCCAGGGATTCCGGCAGGCCTTGGCCACCGTGCTCCACGTCGTGGGCCAGGCTTGGCCAGCCGCCTTCGACGAATTGTTTGTAGGCTTCTTTGAAGCCCGCAGGGGTTTTAACGCCTGACTCACTCCAGGTACACCCTTCGATGTCGCCCACGCGGTTCAACGGTGCCAGTACTTGCTCACAGAACTTGGCGCCTTCTTCGAGGATGGCGTCGACCATGTCCGGGGTAGCGTCCTGGCAAGCCGGCAGGCTCTGATAGTGCGCTTCATAACCGAGCAGTTCGTCACGAACGAAGCGAATATCACGCAAGGGGGCCTTGTAGTCAGGCATAGCGATAAACCTCTGCTGATGTAACTGGGATGAACAACCGCATGGATTTTTTATGGCGGTCAAACAGGTGTTTGAAACATACGTTTACGACCCAGGGTTGTCAAGCGTCGGCCAGATGCCGTTTGTCTTGACGCGGGTCAGCCAGGCACGGCGAGGCCTGCGGCGGGGGATGCCTCATGATTCAAGGAAGGTAAAAGTACAGAGCAGAATGTCGCAGAACGACTGTGGGAGCTGGCTTGCCTGCGATGCAGGCGCCATGGTGTATCAGGCAGTACGCGTTGATGCTATCGCAGGCAAGCCAGCTCCCACAGAGAGAAGCGGGCGTGCGATAGAGAAGTTAAGCGTAGGTATCGATCAACGTACCGAGCATTTCGTCCGAAGCCTTGGCGACTTTCGCCCCCAGCTCGATTTGAAACTTGCCCTGGGCCATTTCCACCATGTTGCTCGCCGAATTGGACGCTTGGGCGCGGTCATTGGCTTGCAGACGGTCGCTTTGCGCGGCCGATGGCTGGGTGGTCGCGGCGCTGGCAATCTTGCCGGCCGCCTGGTCGACACGGTTCTGCCCGGTCTGAACGCTGTTCAGGCCCGAATAAAACGCGCTGCTTCCAGAGATTTCCATGGCGTAAGCCTGCCTTTAGAGAATCGTGAAGCCCGATTGAACCAGACATCCTGGCAAAAGGCTCGTCAAAAACACTAATGGCATATTGCCTTAGCGATAGCCAAAATCAGTCAAGCAGGTCCAGTTCCAAGTACTCGGCCACCGCGCCAGCCCCGGCGTGCTTGAGTTTCGGCACTCGCCCCAGGCAAGGCGCGGGCAGGCGCTCAGCCAGGGTGGCGAGGTTTTCTTCCAGACGAGAGGTCTTGGGGTCGATGATATTTGCCACCCAGCCCGCCAGCGGCAAGCCATCCCGTGCGATGGCTTCGGCGGTGAGCAACGCGTGGCTGATGCACCCAAGGCGCACGCCTACCACCAGGATCACCGGCAGTTTGAGCGCCATGGCCAGGTCCGACAGGTTGGCCTGGTCGGCCAAGGGCACGCGCCAACCGCCTGCCCCTTCGATCAAGGTGAAGTCCGCACCCCGTGCCAGGATCTGCTGCATCGGCTTGAGCAGCGATTGCACCGTGAGCCCGACGCCCGCCTCGCGCGCTGCCAGATGCGGCGCGATAGCTGGCTCGAAGGCCACCGGGTTGACCTCGTTATAACTGAGCGGTATGGAACACTCGGCCAGCAACGCCAACGCATCGGCATTGCGCAGCCCCTGGGCCGTCAGTTGGCAGCCCGACGCCACCGGCTTTCCGGCGGCCGTGCTTTTGCCGGAAAGCCTGGCCGCATGCAACAGGCCGGCGGCGATGGTGGTCTTGCCAACATCGGTGTCTGTACCGGTGATGAAGTAAGCGGCGCTCATAACGGTTTCTCCAGTACGGCATACACCACTTGGTACGTGGCGGGCAGGCCCTGGGCCTGGCGGAATTGCTCGTAGGCCTCTACCAGCGCGACAATCCGCGCACGGCCCGTCAACCCTCCCGGGCGGCCTGGGTTGAGGTTGTGGGCGCCCAACGCCTTGAGCTCATGGGTCAGGCTGCGCACATCCGGGTAATGCAATACGTGGGGCTGTCGCTCCAGGCTGATCACGCGCAAGCCACTGGCCGCACACCGTTGCTGATAAACCTCGAAGGTGCGGAAGCGATTGACGTGGACCAGGCCGTCCGCCGCCCGCCAACTCTCGCGCAACTCATCCAGGGTGCCTACGCACAGGCTGGCAAAGGCCAGCACGCCACCTGGTCGCAGCACACGCCGGGCTTCGCTGAGCACCGCATCAAAATGGGCACACCACTGTACCGCGAGGCTGGAGAAGAGCAGCTCAACGCTGTCAGCTGTAAGCGGCAAGCGTTCTGCATCACCGGCTATAAAGTGCACGGCGCCACCCAGCGGACGCGCGTGGTTGAGCATGCCCTCGGCAATGTCCAGCGCCACACCTTGGCTACCGGGCAAACGCTCGCCCAGTACGCGACTGAAGTAGCCCGTGCCGCAGCCCATGTCCAGCCAACGCTGTGGCGCCAGGCCGTGCGGCAAACGGCTGAGCAGTTCATGCCCGACCGCACGCTGCAACTCGGCCACACTGTCGTAACTGGCCGCCGCACGGGAGAACGAGGCCGCAACCTGGCGCTTGTCCGGCAAGCCCCCTGGCAAGGGCGGGTGGGATAGGTCAGTCATCAACACACTCATGCAAAAAAGCCTGGATGGCCCCGGCAACTCCGTGAGGGTCTTCCAGAAGAAACGCGTGACCGGCCTGTTCAATCAGGCCGATTTCTACATCGGGGAGCAAGGCCAGCAGGTCACTGGCGGCTTCAGCAGGCACCAGCCCATCCAGGCCGGCAAACAGGTGCAACTGCGGCCCACGAAAGGCCTGCAAGGCCGCCCGCGTATCCAGTTGGGCCAACAGCTCCAGGCCGGGCATCAAGACGCTGGGGGAGGTATTCGGCGCACCGCTGACCAACAACCGCGACAAGCCGCGCGGGTCTTCGGCACCCTTGGCGCACAACAGCCCAAAGCGCTTGAGCGTGACCTGGGAATCGGCATGGCAGCCGGCCAGAAATGCGTCGAAGGTTTCCGTAGGCATCCCATGGGGCCAGCCGTCATGGGCGACGAAACACGGGTTGCTCGCCAGAGTCAGCAAGCCACAGCACCGCTCGCCACGGCGTGCCGCCAACTCGGACGCGAGCATGCCGCCCAGCGACCAGCCCCCGAGCCAGGCATTGTCCGGCAGCGTCGCATCGAGCTCATCGAGCCATTCACCGAGTTCGCTGGCCTGCAGCGCCGGCAAGGGTTCGATCTGTACCTGCAAGTGCTCGTTCAGGCCGTGCAACGCAGCGGCCAACGGTTCCAGCGGTGACACACCCAGGCCCCAGCCCGGTAGCAGGATCAGTCGATTACGCATAGCCGGGCTCCGAGGCGTCTAACAAGCGAAAACACGCTTGCAACTCGTCTAACAATAGCTGCACCTGCGCTTCGCTGTGGGCCGCCGTCAATGTCACCCGTAGACGGGCACTGCCGGCGGGCACGGTCGGTGGGCGAATGGCAGTCACCATCAGGCCGCGCTCGCGCAGCATCTGCGAGAGGCGCAGTGCCCGGGCGCTGTCGCCAATCAGGATCGGTTGGATCGGCGTAAAGCTGTCCATCAACGCCAGGCCTATCTGCTCGGCGCCGCGACGGAACTGGCGGATCAACGCGTTGAGGTGCTCGCGTCGCCAATGTTCGCTGCGCAGCAGTTCCAGGCTTTTGAGGGTGGCGCAGGCCAGTGCCGGTGGTTGGCTGGTGGTGTAGATATACGGGCGTGCGAATTGGATCAGGCTCTCGATCAAGTCCTCACTGCCGGCCACGAAGGCCCCGGCGGTGCCGAACGCTTTGCCCAAGGTGCCAACCAGCACGGGCACGTCGTCCTGGCTCAAGCCGAAATGTTCGACGATGCCGCCGCCATTGGCGCCCAGCGGGCCGAAGCCATGGGCGTCATCCACCATCAGCCAGGCACCTTTGGCCTTGGTTTCACGGGCCAGCGCGGGCAGGTCGGCGAGGTCGCCGTCCATGCTGAACACACCGTCGGTGACTACCAAGGTATTGCCGGTGGCTTTCTCCAGGCGCTTGGCCAGGCTGCCCGCGTCGTTATGCAGATAGCGGTTGAAACGCGCACCGGACAGCAAACCGGCATCCAGCAAGGACGCGTGGTTAAGCCGGTCTTCCAGTACCGTATCGCCCTGCCCCACCAGCGCCGTGACCGCGCCGAGGTTGGCCATGTAGCCAGTGGTGAACAGCAAGGCACGCGGGCGACCGGTCAAATCAGCCAGGGCTTCTTCCAGCTCATGGTGCGGTGTGGCGTGGCCCACCACCAAGTGCGAAGCGCCACCGCCCACGCCCCAGCGGGACGCACCGGCGCGCCAGGCTTCGATCACTTGCGGGTGATTGGCCAGGCCGAGGTAATCGTTATTGCAGAAGGCCAACAACGGTTGCCCGTCCACCACCACGTGCGGGCCTTGGGGGCTCTGCAGCAAGGGGCGCTGGCGGTAAAGATGGTCGGCACGGCGGGCAGCGAGGCGCGCGGCGAGATCGAAAGACATGCTGGCCTCGATTTAACAGGTTCAACTCAATCCAATGGGGGAGCTGGCTTGCCTGCGATAGCGGTCCTTCTGACACTTCAATACTGAAAGTGCCGCCGCCATCGCAGGCAAGCCAGCTCCCACACTGGAATGCATTCCAAAGGTGGTTACACCACAGCGTTGTAGAACTGCTCGCTGCTCTTTTGCTCCACCAACGCCTGCTCGATCGCCGCCTGATGCACTTCATCGGCATGCTCTTCACGGGCTTCGGGCAGGATGCCCAAGCGTGCGAACAGTTGCATATCCTTGTCCGCCTGGGGGTTGGCGGTGGTCAGCAGTTTGTCGCCGTAGAAGATCGAGTTGGCGCCGGCAAAAAAGGCCAGGGCCTGCATCTGCTCATTCATGGCTTCGCGGCCAGCCGACAGGCGCACGTGGGACTGCGGCATCAGGATGCGCGCCACCGCCAGCATGCGGATGAAATCGAAGGGGTCGATGTCATCGGCGTTTTCCAACGGCGTGCCCGCCACTTTCACCAGCATGTTGATCGGCACCGACTCCGGATGCTCCGGCAGGTTGGCCAACTGGATCAGCAAGTTGGCGCGGTCGTCGAGAGACTCGCCCATGCCAAGGATGCCGCCCGAACAGATCTTCATCCCCGAGTCACGCACGTACGCCAGGGTTTGCAGGCGCTCGCTGTAGGTGCGGGTGGTGATGATCGAGCCGTAGAACTCCGGCGAGGTGTCGAGGTTGTGGTTGTAGTAGTCCAGGCCGGCCTGGGCCAGGGCTTCGGTCTGGTCCTGGTCAAGGCGACCGAGAGTCATGCAGGTTTCCAGGCCCATGGCCTTCACGCCTTTGACCATTTCCAGCACATAGGGCATGTCTTTGGCCGACGGATGTTTCCATGCCGCGCCCATGCAGAAACGCGTCGAACCGATGGCCTTGGCACGTGCGGCCTCTTCGAGGACCTTCTGCACCTCCATCAGCTTCTCTTTTTCCAGGCCAGTATTGTAGTGGCCCGACTGCGGACAATATTTGCAATCTTCCGGGCAGGCACCGGTCTTGATCGACAGCAGCGTCGACACTTGCACGCGGTTGGCGTCGAAATGCGCGCGGTGCACGGTCTGCGCCTGGAACAACAGGTCGTTGAAAGGCTGCACGAACAGGGCTTTGACTTCAGCTAAAGACCAATCGTGACGCAGGGTGGCAGAGGTGCTGGCGCTCATGGGCGATTCCTTGATTATGCTTTGGCAAGCGCTGCGGGAAAGGCAATACCCACAGGCACGACACGGATGCTCGGCATATTTAAGGAAGATTCATGCACTGTCAACCTGAGCGCAAACACGAAGTTTACATCTGGTTAAAAAGCATACAGCCTTGTTTGATCTGCGATGAGTGCATCGAATCAGACGAGCCACTGTGCAGCGCCTGCGAAACAGAATTGCCATGGCTGATGGAACAGTGCGAACGCTGCGCACTGCCCTTACCTATGGACGGACTGCTCTGCGGCCAGTGCCAAAAACAGCCACCGGCCTTTCACCAGGTGGTCGCGCCATGGACCTACAGTTTTCCCGTGGACACCCTGATCAGCCGCTTCAAGCATCAGGCGCGTTGGCCGCTGGGGCACTTGCTGGCGCGCCTGCTGGGGCAGCACTTGCAGCATCGCTTCGATAACGCCGAACTGGAGCGCCCCGACTGCCTGCTACCGGTGCCCATGGCGCGCAAACGCCTGCGCGAACGCGGCTTTAATCAAGCGTTGATGCTGGCCCGCTGGCTCAATCACGCCCTCGACATTCCCTTTGATGAACACGCGCTCTTACGCCCCCATGAAACCGTGGCGCAGCAAGACCTCGATGCCAAGACCCGCAAACGCAACCTGCTCAACGCCTTCGCACTGGTCCCCGGCATCCAGGTTGCCGGGCAACATCTGGCGCTGGTAGACGACGTCCTCACCACCGGCGCCACGGCCCACAGCCTGGCGCGCTTGTTGATAAACGCCGGCGCGCGCCAAGTGGATGTGTATTGCCTGGCCCGTACGCCCAAACCCGGCAGCTGACTTGACTCCCCTGCGCCAGCGCGGCAACGTCGGCGCATCTCACCCAAGCGTATCTGCCATGTCTGTGCCCAGCCCTCTCAGCCAACACATCATCCGCCGCCCCCAGCGTATTGCCTTGCTGGGGCATATCGCCGAGCAGGGCTCCATCACCCGTGCGGCCAAGAGTGCCGGGTTGAGTTACAAGGCCGCCTGGGACGCCATTGATGAACTGAACAACCTGGCGCAAAAACCGCTGGTGCAACGCAGCGTCGGTGGAAAGGGCGGTGGCGGCGCCAAACTGACTCAGGAAGGCGAACGGGTGCTGCGCCTCTATCAGCGCCTGCAACTGCTTCAGGCCGAGATCCTTGGCTCGGACGAAGCGGCCAGCGACTTCAACCTGCTGGGCCGCTTGATGCTGCGCACCAGCGCGCGCAACCAATTGCACGGCCAGGTCAGCACCATAGAGAGCCATGGCCACAACGACATGATCCGCCTGCAATTGGCCGGCGGCCTGCACCTCGACGCACAGATCACCCACGACAGCACCCTGCGCCTGGAGCTGCAGACCGGTGTGGAAGTAGTGGCCCTGATCAAGGCCGGGTGGCTTGAATTACTGGCGGACGGACAAGCTGAAACACTTGGACACAATTGCCTGGAAGGCAGGATCGAGACCATTCTCGCCGCCGAAGACGGCCCCAGCGAGGTGCGTATTGCGCTAGCCAACGGCCAAGTGTTGTGCGCGCTGGCGCCGCCCGTCGCACTCAAGGCCATTAATGCAGCGCAGGGCCAGCCAATCCGCGTGCAGTTTGCACCCAGCCATGTATTGCTTGGCACCCCGGTGTAACGGGCGCGCGTCTTCAAGCTGCAACAATTCGGTCACGAGCGCTGCTTAAGGTGTCTGCAAAAACCTTAAGGAGCCTGTGATGAGCCTATTAGAAGAAAACCATGCCACCGACCTTGAACAGATGGTGGGCCTGACCCGCCGTCGCTTTATCGGCGCAGGCGCCCTGTGCGGCGCCGCGATGTTTCTCGGCGGCAACCTGCTGAGCCGCAGCGCCCTGGCCGTGAATGCCGCTACCGCCAGCCCGTTGCTGGGGTTCACCAGCATCGCCGCCGCCACCAGCGACACCATCACCCTGCCACCGGGCTACAGTGCTTCGGTGTTGATCAGTTGGGGCCAGCCCCTGCACAACAACGCCCCGGCTTTCGACCCGTCCGGCCATGGCACCGCCAAGGCTCAGGAACAACAGTTCGGCGACAACAACGACGGCATGAGCCTGTTTCCATTCCCCGGCGACGACAACCGCGCGCTGATGGCGATCAACAACGAATACACCAACTATCGCTACCTCTACGCCCACGGCGGCGCGCCACAATCTACCGAAGACGTGCGCAAAGCCCTGGCCAGCGAAGGCGTGTCGGTGATCGAAGTGCGCCGCAAGGGTGACACCTGGCAGTTCGTCCAGGATTCGCGCTACAACCGGCGCATCCACGGCAATTCACCGATTCGTTTGAGTGGCCCTGCCGCCGGCCATGACTGGCTGAAAACCGGCGCCGACAAGAGCGGCAAAAAAGTCCTCGGCACGTTCCAGAACTGCGCCAACGGCAAGACGCCGTGGGGCACCTACCTGACCTGCGAAGAAAACTTCACCGACTGCTTCGGCAGCAGCAACCCCCAGCAAACCTTCGACGCAGGGCAGAAGCGCTACGGCGTGGTGGCCGCCAGCAAGGACATCAACTGGCATCAGCACGACCCGCGCTTTGACATGGCCAAGAACCCCAACGAACTCAATCGCCATGGTTGGGTGGTGGAAATCGACCCGTTCGATCCGCAATCCACGCCAGTCAAACGCACGGCCCTGGGGCGCTTCAAACACGAAAACGCGGCCCTCGCCGAAACCCGTGACGGTCGCGCCGTGGTGTACATGGGCGACGATGAACGCGGTGAATTCATCTACAAGTTCATCAGCCGCGATCAGATCAACCACAACAACCCTAAGGCCAACAAAGACCTGCTCGACCACGGCACCTTGTACGTGGCGATCTTCGACGCAGGCGACGGTGATGCCGACCACCCCAAGGGCAAAGGCCAGTGGGTTGAACTCACCCATGGCAAAAACGGCATCGACGCCAGCAGCGGTTTCGCCAACCAGGCCGAGGTGCTGATTCATGCGCGCCTGGCCGCCAGCGTGGTGAAAGCCACACGCATGGACCGCCCGGAATGGATCGTGGTCAGCCCCACCGACGGCCAGGTCTATTGCACCCTGACCAACAACGCCAAGCGCGGCGAAGAGGGCCAGCCGGTCGGCGGCCCCAACCCACGGGAGAAAAACGTCTACGGCCAGATCCTGCGCTGGAAAGCCGACGCCGATAACCACGGTGCCACGGACTTCACCTGGGACCTGTTCGTGGTGGCCGGCAACCCCGGCGTGCATGCCGGCAACCCCAAGGGCGGCTCGTCCAACATCAACCCGCAAAACATGTTCAACAGCCCCGACGGCCTGGGCTTCGACAAAGCCGGGCGCCTGTGGATCCTGACCGATGGCGACTACAGCAACGCCGGCGACTTTGCGGGCATGGGCAATAACCAGATGCTGTGCGCCGACCCGAGCACTGGAGAAATCCGTCGTTTCATGGTGGGGCCGGTGGCGTGTGAAGTGACGGGGATCAGCTTTTCGCCGGACCAGAAAACATTGTTCGTGGGCATTCAGCACCCAGGGGAAACCGGTGGCTCGACCTGGCCGGAACACCTGCCCAATGGCAAACCGCGGTCGTCGGTGATGGCGATTCGGCGGGATGATGGCGGGATCGTAGGCGCCTGATAGACCGCTATCGCAGGCAAGCCAGCTCCCACATCTCGATGTGTAAATACATGCCAGTGTGGGAGCTGGCTTGCCTGCGAAGGCGTCCGCACAGCCACCGCCTATCTATGCTGTTACCATACCCGGCCGGACGCGGCGCCCTGCTGCGCGCAGGAGTTCGCATGGCCCACCCGTTTGAAACACTCACCCCAGACCTGGTGCTCGACGCCGTCGAAAGCATCGGTTTCCTCAGCGACGCGCGGGTTCTGGCGCTCAACAGCTACGAAAACCGCGTGTACCAAGTGGGCATCGAAGACGCCGAACCACTGATCGCCAAGTTCTATCGCCCCCAGCGCTGGACCAACGAGGCGATCCTGGAAGAACACCGCTTCACCTTCGAACTGGCCGAGTGCGATGTACCGGTGGTCGCCCCATTGATCCACAACGGCGAGAGCCTGTTCGAACACGCAGGTTTCCGCTTCACCCTGTTTCCGCGCCGTGGCGGCCGCGCGCCGGAGCCGGGCAACCTCGATCAGCTTTACCGGCTCGGGCAACTGCTGGGGCGTTTGCACGCGGTGGGCTCCACCCGCCCGTTCGAACACCGCGAAGCCCTGGGGGTGAAGAATTTCGGTCACGACTCCCTCACCACCTTGCTTGAAGGCAACTTCATTCCCAAAAGCCTGTTGCCGGCCTACGAGTCCGTGGCCCGCGACCTGCTCAAGCGTGTGGAAGAGGTTTACAAGGCCACGCCGCACAAGAACATCCGCATGCACGGTGACTGCCACCCCGGCAACATGATGTGCCGCGACGAGATGTTCCATATCGTCGACCTGGATGACTGCCGCATGGGCCCGGCGGTGCAAGACCTGTGGATGATGCTGGCTGGCGACCGCCAGGAATGCCTCGGCCAGCTCTCGGAACTGATGGACGGTTATCAGGAGTTCCACGACTTCGACCCGCGCGAACTGGCGCTGATCGAGCCGCTGCGCGCCCTGCGCCTGATGCACTACAGTGCCTGGCTCGCACGACGCTGGGACGACCCGGCGTTTCCCCATAGCTTTCCGTGGTTTGGCAGCGAGCGGTATTGGGGCGACCAGGTGCTGGCGTTGCGTGAGCAACTGTCGGCGCTCAATGAAGAACCGCTAAAACTCTTCTGAACGCGTTCCATCATCGCGCCCACGCTCTGCGTGGGCGCGCATCCTGTGACGCTCCGCGTCACGATTTAAGAACAAACGCAGAGCGTCCAAGGCGGCGTTACCACGCAGAGCGTGGGAACGAGCGTTGTCTGACAAATATCCTTACAATTGCGCTTTGTTAGCTGCCTGAGCAAGGATTCTGCAATGCAAGCCGCCAACCCCCGCAAGGGGTACATCCTGGGCCTGAGCGCCTATGTCATCTGGGGTCTATTCCCGCTCTACTTCAAAGCCATCGCCAGCGTGCCCGCCGCCGAGATCATTGTGCATCGCGTATTGTGGTCGGCACTGTTCGGTGGGCTGTTGCTGATGGTGTGGAAACATCCCGGCTGGTTTCGCGAACTGCGCGACAACCCCAAGCGCCTGGCGATCCTGGCCCTCAGCGGTTCGTTGATCGCCGCTAACTGGCTGACCTATGTGTGGTCGGTGAACACCGGGCGCATGCTCGAAGCGAGCCTGGGTTACTACATCAATCCGCTGGTGAATGTGCTGCTGGGCATGCTGATCCTCGGCGAGCGACTGCGCCGTTTGCAATGGGTGGCGGTGGGGTTGGCAGCGGTAGGTGTGGCGCAGCAGGTGTGGCAAGTCGGTAGCCTGCCGTGGGTGTCGCTGGCGCTGGCGCTGACGTTCGGCTTCTACGGTTTGATCCGCAAGCAGGCGCCGGTCAAAGCGCTGCCAGGCCTGGTGGTGGAAACCTGGATGCTGGTACCCATTGCCGTCGCCTGGTTGCTGTTCAACCCGACCGCCCACAGCGCGCAACTGGCGTTCTGGAGCACCTCCGAAGCCTGGTGGCTGGTGGCCGCAGGCCCTGTGACGCTGATTCCCCTGGTGTGCTTCAACGCCGCTGCACGGCACTTGCCCTACACCGCCCTGGGCTTTTTGCAGTATGTGGCGCCGACGCTAGTGTTGCTCGAAGCCGTGCTGTTGTTCGGTGAACACCTGGCGCCGAGCACCCTGATCGCCTTCGCCTTCATCTGGGCCGGGTTGGTGGTGTACAGCCTGGATGCCTGGCTGACCGTGCGCAAACGCTGATCAAATAACGTACAAACCTCTGCAAGCCACGGCTTTCGTGGCTTGCAGCGTTCCACCCAAAGGTTATCCACAACCTGATCCCCGCCATTTGTGCACAAGCCCTTGAAACTGCTCGTTTTTTGCTCAACTTGCGCAGAAGGCCGGCGGGCGTGGCCTGGCGTCGGGTCTCTACAGGTTATCCACAGGCCCATGCAAGATTTCCCTGCATAACCTTGTGGATCGTTATTCCTCCTGACGCAACTCCACCATCAAGTCATCGGCCAAGGTTTCCAAAGCCTCTTGCAGGGTTTCCAGCGACAGCGTGGCCGGCACTTGCAACAACGCCTCGGCATTGAACAGCGGATCACCGCTCATGGGCGCCGGGCGCACATCGGTGCTCAGGCGTTCCAGGTTGACGCCCTGCTGGCTCAGCAGCGCGGTGATCTCACGCACGATGCCCGAGCGGTCATTGCCCACCAGGGTCATCAGGATCGGCTTGGACGCCGATGCCTGCCCGCTGCTGCCCTCACCCACCAACACGCGAATGCCATGGGTGGATAAATCCTCCAATGCCCCCACCAATGCCTGTCGCTGCTCGCTCGGCACGCTCACCCGCAGGATCCCGGCAAACTGCCCGGCCATGTGCGCCATGCGGCTTTCCAGCCAGTTACCACCATGACTGGCAATGTTCTGCGCGATGCGTTCAACCAGGCCGGGTTTGTCGGCGGCGATAATAGTGAGTACAAGATGGTCCATGGCGCAGTCCCTCGGTTGGTTGATCCTCGATTATAGACATGCCGCGTATATCCAGAAGGTACGCGTGATCGTTAACGCCCATCCCAGGCAAGCCAGCTCTCACAGACAAATCGTGTACCATTTTGATATTTATCTGGAACAATCCAATAGTTTTTTGAGAACATCCGGTTCTCCGCTGTGACCGTACGACCAAAGTGGGTCGCTAAACGACGTATTTAGTCTAATTTTCACAACCGCAAGTCATCATGTAGTATGCCCAACCGTGCACTACATAATGAAAATCTGAAAAAGCGCATAAGCTCCGCAGAGTGAGGCAAGCAATGACTGAACACGTTCAAGTCGGTGGCCTGCAGGTCGCCAAAGTCCTGTTCGACTTCGTGAACAACGAAGCCATTCCCGGTACCGGCATCACTGCCGACCAGTTCTGGGCCGGTGCCGACAAGGTCATCCATGACCTGGCCCCGAAGAACAAAGCCCTACTCGCCAAACGCGACGACTTCCAGGCGCGGATCGATACCTGGCACCAGACCCACGCCGGCCAGGCCCATGACCCGGTGGCCTACAAAGCCTTCCTGCAAGACATCGGCTACCTGTTGCCAGAAGCCGCAGACTTTGAGGCCTCGACCCAAAACGTCGATGATGAGATCGCACGCATGGCCGGCCCACAGCTGGTCGTGCCGGTGATGAACGCCCGCTTCGCCCTCAACGCCTCGAATGCGCGCTGGGGCTCGCTGTACGACGCGCTCTATGGCACCGACGCCATCAGCGAAGCCAACGGCGCCGAGAAGGGCAAGGGCTATAACAAAGTGCGTGGCGACAAGGTCATTGCCTTCGCCCGCGCTTTCCTCGACGAGGCCGCACCGCTCAGCGCCGGCAGCCATGTCGATTCCACCGGCTACAAAATCGTCGATGGCAAGCTGATCGTCAGCCTCAAAGGCGGCAGCAACAGCGGCCTGCGTGACGATGCCCAGTTGATCGGTTTCCAGGGCCCTGCGGCCGAGCCGATTGCGATCCTGCTCAAGCACAATGGCCTGCACTTCGAAATCCAGATCGACGCCAGCACCCCAGTCGGCCAAACCGACGCCGCAGGCGTCAAAGACGTGCTGATGGAAGCCGCGCTGACCACCATCATGGACTGCGAAGACTCCGTCGCCGCCGTCGACGCCGATGACAAAGTGGTGATCTACCGCAACTGGCTCGGCCTGATGAAGGGCGACCTGGCCGAAGAAGTGGCCAAGGGCGGCCAGACCTTCACCCGCACCATGAACCCTGACCGCGTCTACACCGGCGTGGATGGCAGCGACGTGACCCTGCACGGCCGTTCGCTGTTGTTCGTGCGCAACGTTGGCCACTTGATGACCATCGACGCGATCCTCGATAAAGACGGCAACGAAGTACCCGAAGGCATCCTCGACGGCCTGATCACCAGCCTGGCGGCGATCCACAGCCTCAACGGCAACAACACCCGCAAGAACAGCCGCACCGGTTCCGTATACATCGTGAAACCGAAGATGCACGGCCCGGAAGAAGCCGCGTTCACCAACGAACTGTTCGGTCGCATCGAAGAGGTGCTGAACCTGGCGCGCAACACCCTCAAGGTCGGGATCATGGACGAGGAGCGCCGCACCACGGTCAACCTCAAGGCCTGCATCAAGGCGGCCAGTGAGCGCGTGGTGTTTATCAACACCGGTTTCCTCGACCGCACTGGCGATGAAATCCACACCTCCATGGAAGCCGGCGCGATGGTGCGCAAGGCGGCCATGAAGGCAGAAAAGTGGATCGGCGCCTATGAGAACTGGAACGTCGATATCGGCCTGAGCACCGGCCTGCAAGGTCGTGCACAGATCGGTAAAGGCATGTGGGCCATGCCCGACCTGATGGCGGCGATGCTCGAGCAGAAAATCGCCCACCCGTTGGCCGGTGCCAACACCGCCTGGGTACCGTCGCCGACCGCCGCAGCCCTGCATGCGTTGCACTACCACAAGGTTGATGTGTTCGCCCGCCAGGCCGAGCTGGCCAAGCGCGAGCGCGCTTCGGTGGACGATATCCTCACCATTCCTCTGGCCAGCAACACCGATTGGTCCGAGGAAGAGATCCGCAACGAGCTGGACAACAACGCCCAGGGCATCCTCGGCTATGTGGTGCGTTGGATCGACCAGGGTGTGGGCTGCTCCAAGGTGCCGGACATCAACGATGTCGGCCTGATGGAAGACCGCGCCACCCTGCGTATTTCCAGCCAGCACATCGCCAACTGGCTGCGCCACGGCATTGTCAACGAAGACCAGGTGATGGAAAGCCTCAAGCGCATGGCGCCCGTGGTAGACCGCCAGAATGCCGGGGATGCGTTGTACCGCCCACTGGCTCCGGACTTCGACAGCAACATCGCATTCCAGGCAGCGGTGGAGTTGGTGATTGAAGGGACCAAGCAGCCTAATGGCTATACCGAGCCGGTGTTGCACCGCAGGCGTCGGGAGTTCAAGGCCAAGAACGGCCTGTAATGGAAAAAGCCCTGATCGAAAGATCGGGGCTTTTTTATCAGTGTCAGTTAGACCGCGTTGCCTGAATCGCAGGCAAGCCAGCTCCCACAGGGAGTGCATTTCAAATGTGGGAGCCGGGCTTGCCCGCGAAGAGGCCAGGCCAGTCACCCCACACTCAGGGCACCATCCCCAACTCCCGCTTCACCAACTTCGCCAACTTCACGCTATCAATCGGCTTGAGCAAGAAATCCACCACGCTCAAATGCATCGCATCAATCACATCCGGCGCTTCCGCGTCTCCAGACATGATGATGATCGGCAACGCCGCACGGGTGGACTCACGCACCTGGCGGATCAATTCCAGGCCATTGCTGGGCGCCATACGCAGGTCGGTGATCAGCAAACCGATGGAACTGCTCGTCTTCAACAAATCCCACGCAGCCTCGCCACTTTCGGCAGTCATGCAGCGAATACCATCGAGCCCAAGGATTTCCGCCAGCAATTCACGCGCGTCCTTGTCGTCGTCCACGATCAAAACGCGTTGGGGGGGTAAATCGGGCTCCAGCATCACGGCGCTCAGCGCCTCGCGCTCGGCATCACTCAAAATATCGTGGTCGGACATACGTTTCTCAGCAGTTCTCATCAATCTCCCAGCACACTCGTCAGACATCTGCGGAAGGGCGAACAATGTGCACTTCGTCGGAAAGTTTGCCTAGTGGGCTTTCTACGGGTTTTGGACGATTGTCATGTAAGGTTTTTCCCTAGTTTTGCGCGGTACTCCTCGACCTAGACTTACGTCCAATGGGCACCCACTGCGCAGGAGTCGACCATGCAGCACGATAACGACAAAAACACTGCGGTCACTGTTATGAGTAAAGCTGATGCATTCGCACAGGCGGGTAAAACCGCTGTGTTGCAGAACATCCACGGCACCCTGCAATTCCTGCAACGCTTCCCGCCGTTCAACCAGATGGAACAGGCGCACCTGGCTTTCCTGGTGGAGCAGTGCCAACTGCGTTTCTACGGCCCCGGCGACAGCATCCTCAAACCGTCGGGCGGCCCGGTCGAGCACTTTTATATCGTCAAGCAGGGCCGGGTCGTGGGTGAGCGTCCAGACTCGGCGGACACCACCTTTGAAATCGCCACCGGCGAATGCTTCCCCCTCGCCGCCTTGCTGGGTGAGCGCGCGACCCGTACAGAACACAAAGCCGCTGAAGACACCTTCTGCCTGCAATTGAACAAACCGGCCTTTATCAAGCTGTTCGCGCTGTCCAGCCCGTTTCGTGATTTCGCCTTGCGCGGGGTCAGCAGCCTGCTCGACCAGGTCAACCAGCAGGTACAGCAAAAAGCCGTGGAAACCCTCGGCACCCAATACTCCTTGAATACCCGCCTGGGTGAATTGGCCATGCGCCACCCGGTCACCTGCAGCCCGCACACACCGTTGCGCGAAGCGGTGACCTTGATGCACGAACAACAGGTCGGCAGCATTGTGATCGTCAACGAACACAAGGCCCCCCTGGGCATCTTCACCCTGCGCGATCTGCGCCAGGTGGTCGCCGATGGCGCCAGCGACTTCAGCCAGAGCATTGCCGGGCACATGACCCAGGCGCCGTTTTACTTGAGCCCGGAGCACAGCGCTTTCGACGCAGCCATCGCCATGACCGAGCGGCATATCGCCCATGTGTGCCTGGTGCAAGACCAGCGCCTGTGTGGCGTGGTCTCCGAGCGTGACTTGTTTTCCTTGCAGCGTGTGGACCTGGTGCACCTGGCCCGCACCATCCGCAACGCGCCCCGGGTGGAAAACCTGGTGGCGATTCGCGGTGAAATCGGCCAGTTGGTGGAGCGCATGCTCGCCCATGGCGCCTCATCCACCCAGATCACCCACATCATTACGCTGCTCAACGACCACACCGTGTGCCGGGTGATCGAGCTGACCCTCGCGGAAAAAGGCGACCCCGGCGTGCCCTTCAGTTGGCTGTGCTTTGGCAGTGAAGGCCGCCGCGAACAAACGCTGTACACCGACCAGGACAACGGCATCCTGTTCGAGGCCAAGGACGCCGTCGAAGCCGCCGAAAGGCGTGAGCGCTTGCTACCGCTGGCGCAGCACATCAACCAAAGCCTGGCGCTGTGCGGCTTCAGCCTGTGCAAGGGCAATATCATGGCCGGCAACCCCGAGCTGTGCTTGTCCCGCGTGGAGTGGGCGCGGCGCTTCGGCGCGTTCATTCGTGAAGCGACGCCGGAAAACCTGCTGGGTTCAAGCATCTATTTTGACTTGCGCGTGGTATGGGGCGAAGAGCGCGGGTGCGAGCAACTGCGTCAGGGCATTCTCGATCAGGTGGCGGATAACCGCTTGTTCCAACGGATGCTGGCCGAAAATGCACTACTGCGGCGCCCGCCGGTGGGGCGTTTCCGCGAGTTCGTGCTGACCCGCAAACATGGCGAAAAGGCCACCCTCGACCTCAAGGTGCAGGGCCTTACACCTTTTGTAGATGGCGCGCGCCTGTTGGCCCTGGCCAATGGCATCCACGCCAACAACACCCTGGAACGCCTGCGCCAGTTGGTGGACAAGGCCGTGATCGACCCCCTGGATGGCGCCGCCTATGAAGAGGCCTACCACTTTATCCAGCAGACCCGCATGCAGCAGCACCAATTGCAGACCCGCGAGAACCTGCCCTATTCCAACCGCGTCGACCCCGACAGCCTCAACCACCTGGACCGGCGCATCCTGCGTGAGTCCCTGCGCCAGGCCCAACGCCTGCAAAGCAGCCTGAGCTTGCGGTATCAGCTATGAGTTTGTTTGGCTGGCTGCGTGCCAAAAAACCTGGGCTCAACGCTGCGCAACAGCAGCGCCTGGAACAGTTACCCAAGCCCGCCGAAGTGGGCAACGGCCCATTGCGCAGCCAGCGCTGGGTAGTGGTGGACCTGGAAACCAGCGGCCTGAACCTTCACCGCGACCAGGTGCTGTCCATCGGCGCCGTGGTCATCGAAGACGGTGCGGTGGATTTCTCCCAACTGTTCGAACGCACCCTGCAGCGCACCGACACCAAGCTCAGCCCCAGTGTGCTGATCCACGGGCTGGGGCCCAGTGCAATCGCCGCTGGCAGCGACCCGACCGAGGCGTTGCTGGATTTCATGGCGTTCGTGGGCGACAGTCCGCTGCTGGCCTTCCATGCGCCGTTTGATCAACACATGCTGTGCCGGGCGCTCAAGGACAGCCTGGGTTATCGCCTGGCCCATCCGTTCATGGATGTAGCAGACCTGGCCCCGCTGTTATGCCCAGAGGCGCATATCCGCGAAGCCGGGCTGGACGACTGGCTCAACCACTTCAGGCTACAGGCCGGCGAACGCCACCATGCCAGCGCCGATGCACTGGCGACGGCGGAGCTGATGTTGATCCTGTTCAGCCGGGCGCGGCAGCAACAGATCGATACGCCCCAGGCGCTGTATGAGCGTTTGGCCCAATGGAAACGACGCAAGCAGTCCCCTTCCCTTTAACGCTTTGCGCCCGACGCGGAGCATCGCGGGATGCATTCCTACGCAGAGCGCGGGAACGATCACCCGACAGACGCCAATTGCGCCCACCCTACGCCTCTGACACAATCGCGAATAATTCTCGTTAGTTTAAACCTTATTCGGTGATGCCTTGTCGTCGGTCCATACCCCACGCAGTGAGCTTGTTGGTGCGTTGTATCGCGACCACCGTGGCTGGCTGTTGGCGTGGCTGCGACGTAATGTGGCGTGCCCAAGCCGTGCCGAAGACCTGAGCCAGGACACCTTCATGCGCCTGCTGGGCCGTGATGAGTTGCGCGAGCCCCGCGAACCGCGGGCGTTCCTGGTGGCCATCGCCAAGGGTTTGCTGTTTGACTATTTCCGTCGTGCGGCCCTGGAACAGGCCTACCTCACCGAATTGATGCTGATCCCGGAAAACGAACAGCCTTCGCCGGAAGCCCAGCAACTGATCCTCGAAGACCTCAAGGCCATCGACCGCCTGCTCGGCAAGTTGTCGAGCAAGGCCCGCGCCGCGTTCCTCTATAACCGCCTCGACGGCCTGGGCCATGCCGAGATCGCCCAGCGCCTAGGGGTTTCGGTGCCGCGCGTGCGCCAATACCTGGCCCAGGGCATTCGCCAGTGCTACGTCGCACTGTATGGCGAGCCGTCGTGACTGCCATCGGCTCCAAACCGGTGTCGTCGCGCGTGCTGGATGCCGCGATTGCCTGGCAACTGTCCCTCGACTCGGGCGACGGCAGCGCGGTGGAACAGGAAGAGTTCAGCAAGTGGCTGGCCAGCGATGAGGAACACGCTCGCGCCTGGCGCCAGTTGGGCATGCTAGACCAGCGTTTCAGTGTGGCCTCGGGCCCGGCTCGGGCGGCGCTGCTGCAGTCGCGCCACGGCATTCGCCAGCGCGTGCGCAAACTGGGCCGGGGCCTGGCCAGTATCGTGCTGGTGTGCGGCCTGGCGCTGTTTGCCGGTGAGCGTTACGTGCCTATTCACTATTGGCTGGCCGACCAGCGCACTGCTACCGGTGAACAGCGCACGCTGAAGCTGGCGGATGGCACGCGGATCAACCTCAACACCCACAGCGCCATTGATGTGCGCTTCGACGAAACACGCCGCTTGATCGTGTTGCAGGCAGGCGAAATTCTCGTCGAAACCGGCCACGACGATTCGCGCCCTTTCTACGTGCAAACCCGCGACGGCAGCCTGCGGGCGCTGGGTACCCGGTTTATCGTCAAGCGCGAAGACGACGCTACGCGCCTGAGTGTGTTGCAGTCTGCCGTGGCCGCCCAGCCCGAGGCGCTGCACCAGGAACAAGTGTTCAAGGCGGGCCAGCAAGTGCTGATGCGCGGCGACGGGCTCGGGCCACTGTTGGCCGTCACCCCCGCCACCGATGCCTGGACCCGCGGCATGCTGGTAGTGGACAACGCTCGGCTGGGGGATGTGATCGAGGAATTGGCGCGCTATCGCACCGGCTACCTGGGGGTGGATAAGAACGTGGCCGACCTGCGCATCACCGGCAGTTTCCCGCTGCGCGACACCACGTTGGCATTGAATGCGCTGTTGCCGACTTTGCCGGTGCAGATCGAGCAGCACACGCCGTGGTGGGTGACCGTCAAGGGTAAGCCTTAGGCTTGATCGTTCCCACGCTCCGCGTGGTAATGCAGCCCGGACGCTCTGCGTCCCAGGCCGTGACGCAGAGCGTCACACGAGGCGTTCCCACGCGGAGCTTGGGAACGATCACAGCACACCGCAAAAAATATTTTCACCCGGCCCTATCACTTTTCGATTCTCGCTCGGCACCTAGGCAATTGAGAAATATTTCCATTCAGGAGCCGCCCGTATGTCCCGCACGCTAGACACCTTGTTGCGCCCCAGCCTGTTAGCCATGGCGATCGCCCTCAGCGCCCCGCTGGCCAGCACCCCGCTGATCGCCGCCGAACAAGCCTCCAGCGTGCGCGCCTATAACCTGCCGGCTGCGCCCCTGGCCACCACCCTGAACCAGATCGCCAGCCAGGCCGGCCTGGCGCTGACCCTCAACCCCGCACTCGCCGCCGGCAAGACCTCGGCACCGGTCAAAGGCCAGTTCCATGCGCAGGGCGCGTTGCGGGAAGCCTTGCGGGGGACGGGGTTGCAGTTGGAGCAGAGCAGTGCGGGCACTTACACCCTGATGCCGGTCCCGGAGGGCGTCGTTGCCTTGCCGACCACCAACATCACCGGCCAAGGCAGCTATGAAAGCGCTTGGGGGCCGGTGGAGGGATATGTTGCAAAGCGCACCGCCGCCGGCACCAAAACCGATACTGCGCTGGTCGAGGCACCACGCTCGATCTCGGTAGCCACCCGCGAGCAAATGCAGGACCGTAACGTGCAGAACCTCGACGATGCGGTCAAATACATGCCCGGTATTGTGTCTGCCAGCTACGGCAGCGACACCCGTTACGACTGGATGCGCGTACGCGGCTTCGAGCCGACGCAATTCCTCGATGGCCTGCCACTGCCCCGTGGCGTGTACGCCAACCCGAAAGCCGAAACCTGGAACCTCGACCGCCTCGCCCTGCTGCGCGGTCCGGCCTCGTCAGTCTATGGCCAGACCCCTCCGGGCGGCCTGCTGGATATGGTCAGCCGCCGCCCCAGCGCTGAATCGAGCCACGCCATCCAGATGCAATACGGCAGTGACAACTATCGCCAGATCAATTTCGAAAGCACTGGCAAGATCGATGATGAGGGCCAGTTTCTCTACAGCGTTGGCGGCGTGGTGCGCGATGCCGGTACCCAGGTCGATCACATCGACAACAAGCGGTACAACATCGCACCGAGCTTGACCTGGAATATCGACACCGATACCAAGCTGACCTTGCTGTCACAGTTCACCCGTGACGATACCGGCACCACCAGCCAGTTCCTGCCGATCCAGGGCACCAAAATCAAATCACCGCTAGGCGAGGTTTCCCACCACAAGAACCTCGGCGACCCGGACTACGACTTCTACGACCGCACCTACTACGCCTTGGGCTACGCGTTCGAGCACCGCTTCAACGATACCTGGCAATTCAAGCAGAACCTGCGCTACACCAAATCCGAATTGGCGTTCCAGCAACTGACGGTAGGCTCGTTTGCCTTCTCCCCCGCCGACGCCAATGGCGACATCAGCCGCTCTTCGACCAATGTGGACGAGGACATCAGCCAGTTCGCAGTGGACAACAACTTCCAGGCTGACTTCGCCACTGGCGACATCTCCCACACCGTGCTGCTGGGCCTGGATCATCAACGCACCGACACCTCGTACCTGGCGATTTTCGGCGACGGTGGCACCACGAACATCTTTAACCCGGTCTATGGCCAGCCGATCGTGCGCCCGGCGCGCTCCACCGCGTTCTACGATTACAACCAGAAAACCGTGCAGACCGGCCTTTACGTGCAGGACCAGATGGCCCTGGACAACTGGCGCCTGACTCTTGGTGGTCGTGAAGACTGGGTGCACCAGGGCACCACCTACTTCAACAAGAACGACGCGACCAATACCGACCGCAGCAAGAATTTCAGTGGCAATGCGGCGCTGAGCTATGTGTTCGACTCGGGCTTTGTCCCCTACCTCTCGTACGCCGAGTCGTTCCAGCCTGCGAGCAACGCCAGCGTCGACCCCCTCCAGTCGTTCAAGCCGACGGAAGGCAAGCAGTGGGAGTTGGGGATCAAATACCAGCCACCCGGCTCCAACACCCTGCTGAGTGCGGCGGTCTACGACCTGACCCAGAAGAACGTGCAAGTCACCAGCTTCCAGTCCGGTGGCGCCTCCGTGACCGACCAGACCGGAGAAGTAAAGGTCAAGGGCCTGGAGCTGGAAGCCGTGTCTGATGTGACCGAAAACCTCAAGGTCATCGCGGCCTACACCCTGGCCAAGTCCGAGGTGCAAAAAGGTCAGTACAAAGGCAACCGCTTGCAACTGATGCCTAATCAGCAAGCGTCCTTGTGGACCGACTACACCTGGCACACCGGCGCACTCGACGGTTTCGGTATCGGCTTCGGCGCACGCTACACCGGCAATACCTATGGCGACCAAGCCAATACTTGGGCCGGCAAGGCCAACGCCTACACCGTGTTCGACGGCTCCGTGCATTACGACCTCGGTCGCCTGGACAACAGCCTCAAGGGCGCGTCGGTGAAAGTGAACGCGACCAACCTGTTCAACAAAGACTACATTTCCACCTGTGATGGCTCCTATTGCTACTTCGGCGACCAACGCAGCGTCGTCGCCAGCGCCACCTACCAGTGGTAATCAGCTGAGCTAACCACCAGGCCGCCCAACAAGGCGGCTTTGGTGCATCTGAAGGCTAGACAATGAAAAGCAAAACCATCCGCCGCTGGTCCTTCATCCACACCTGGACCAGCCTGATCTGCACCGTATTCCTGCTGCTGCTCGCCCTCACCGGCCTGCCGTTGGTGTTTCACCACGAGATCGACCACCTGCTGGGCAATGAGCCCGAACTGGCGCAGATGCCTGCCGATACGCCCCGGCTCAACCTTGAGCAGCTTGTAGCCAAAGCCCAGGCCCATCGCCCCGGCGAGGCCATGCAGTACCTTGCCTGGGACGAAGACGACAATAACGGCGTGATCGCGATCATGGCGGCCACAGCCGGTACTGAGCCGAACTCGTCGCACACCTTCATGCTCGATGCACGCTCTGGCGAAACCGTCGAAATGCCGTCTGCCAATGGGGGCTTCACTCTGTTCCTGCTGCGCCTGCATGTGGATATGTTTGCCGGTCTGCCCGGCAAGTTGTTGCTGGCGTTCATGGGCCTTCTGTTTGTGCTGGCGATTATCTCGGGCACGGTGTTGTACCTGCCCTTCATGCGTCGATTGAAGTTCGCCACCGTGCGCCAGGACAAGTCCACTCGCCTGCGCTGGCTCGACCTGCACAACCTGATCGGCGTGGTCACTTTGACCTGGGCGCTGGTAGTGGGGGTAACCGGCGTGATCAGCGCCTGCGCCGACTTGATCATCGCGGCGTGGCGCGAGGACAGCCTCAGCGCCATGATCGAACCCTACAAGAACGCCCCGCCGCTGACCCAGCGCGCGCCCGCCACAGAGCTGTTGAGCATTGCGGCCAAGGCCGCGCCCGGTATGGAGCCGGACTTTATCGCCTTCCCCGGCACGCGTTTTTCCAGCGAACATCACTACGCCGTGTTCATGAAGGGCAGCACCCACCTGACCTCCCATTTGCTGACACCGGTGCTGATCGACGCCAGCACCCTGGCCGTCACCGCCATCGCCGAACGGCCGTGGTACATGGATGCCATGGGCATGTCCCAACCCCTGCATTTCGGTGATTACGGCGGCATGCCGATGAAGATTTTGTGGGCGGTGCTGGATGTGCTGACCATCATCGTGCTGGTGAGCGGCATTTACTTATGGATCGTACGGCGCAAGGCGGCCAAGGTATGAAGCCGCGGCAGTCGAATTTCTGGAAGGTCTTTGCCATACCGCTGGGGATTGGCCTGCTCAGTGCCGCCGGGTTGTTTGCGGCGTTGCTGGGCGATGGGTGGTGGGATTCGTTGAGTTGGATCGGGCTGGGCATACCCGCGGCCATTGCCGTCTACAAACTACTGTAGGAGCGAGCTTGCTCGCGAAAAACCTGAGAGCACCGCGTTAAACCAGGCGAGCTGCGTTATCGTTGGCGTTATTCGCGAGCAAGCTCGCTCCTACAGAGGAATGCCCATGTCCGCCCCCAGCATGACCTTGTTCCACAACCCCGCTTCGCCCTTCGTGCGTAAAGTGCGCGTGCTGCTGATCGAGACCGGCCAGCAGGATCGTGTGGCCCTGCACGCGTGCCTGCCCACGCCGGTCAACCCGGATGCCGAAGTGCTGCAAGGCAACCCCGTGGGCAAGATCCCGGCCCTGCGCCTGGCCGACGGTTCGGTATTGCACGACAGCCGGGTGATTCTCGACTATCTCGACCACCAGCATGTCGGCAACCCGCTGATCCCCCGCGACGGCTCGGCCCGCTGGCGGCGCCTGACCCTGGCCGCGATGGCTGACGGCATCATGGATGCCGCCGTGCTGGTACGTTACGAGACCGCCATGCGTCCGCCAGAAAAACACTGGGCTCCCTGGCTGGATGAGCAGCGCAACAAGATCCGCCGCGCCCTCGCCGAGCTGGAGCGGGACGCCATTGCCGAACTGGCCAGCCACTTTGACGTCGCCGCCATCAGCGTGGCCTGTGCCCTGGGCTATATCGACTTTCGCCACCCGGATATTCAGTGGCGCTCGGACACTCCCAAGCTCGCCGCCTGGTACGCCGAAGTCAGCCAGCGGGCTTCGATGCAGCAGACCCAACCCCCGGTTTGACCAGTCCCCTGCAGGAGCGAGTTTGTTGTGGCGAGGGAGCTTGCTCCCGCTCGACAGCGCAGCTGGAGCCGGCTTTATCAGGGGCGCTTCGCACCCCAGCGCAAGCAAGCTTGCTCGCCACAACAAGCTCGCTCCTACAGTGAAAGGTGGCGTTGGTGAGGAAGTCGACCATCCTCGCTTTCATCTGCTGATCTTCGCGCAATCCGATCATTGCCCTTGCTCCACCTTGCGTTTACCCACCCCGTACCAATCCAGTTTGCGCGTCAGCACCATCACCGTACCCAGCAGGCCAAACAGCAACAACGAGCCCATCAACAGCGCGTAATCCTCGGCACTGAGCAAGCCGTACAGCAAGCCATACAACGCCGCCAGCCCGGCCGAAAACCCCAGGCCGTGGGCGACGCTACGCAGCACATGGCATACGTAGAAGCCGATCAACACCACACAGGCGCTGGCGGATATCAGGTAGGCCAGGGCAAAGCCCAGATGCTCGGACAACGACAACAGCAGCAGGTAGAAGAACGCCAGCGCCACGCCCACCAGGGCGTACTGGATAGGGTGCACCGCCAGACTCTTGAGCACCTCGAAGAGAAAGAAGCCGGCAAAGGTCAGGGCGATAAACAACAGCGCATATTTGATCGCCCGATCGCTCTTGAGGTACTGGTCTACCGGGTCGATGAAGTTCACCCCAAAGCTGCGGTTGCTGAAGTCTTCACAGCCTTGCCCGTCCAGGCAGTTCTGCAGGGCTTGTTCGAGGTTGGTGGAGAAGAATGTCGTCTGCCAATTGGCGCTGAAGCCCTGGTCGGTCACCTCACGTTGAGCCGGCAGGAAGTTGCCGACAAAGCTCGGGTGCGGCCAGTTGGACGCCAGTGTTACCTGGCTGGTCTTGCCCACCGGCACTACTTGCAGTTGCTCGGTGCCTTGCAGGCGCAGGTCGAAGGCGAACTCCAGCACGGAGGGCTTCTTGCCGTCCTGCGCCGGCAGCGTCACATGCACGCCCTCACCCAGCCAGTCGACTAGGGAGCCTGGCGAGAACTCCAGCCGCTGGTCACCCAGCTCCAGTTTCAGCGCGTTTTCAATACCCCGAATATCACTGATGCCCACCGCCAAAAACGCTGGTTCAAAGCGGTAGTCGGCGAAGTCTTCGGTGATCCCCAACTGCGCAGGCAAGTCGAAACGCCCGCTGATACGGTTGTCGGCGTGGAACAACCGCGCCTGATAGATGCCCCGTGAGCGCAGTTCGGTTTGCACCTTGCCGTCGAGCTCAAAACGGTCCGGCAGGAAATACAGACGGCCGCGTTCTTCACGGGTTTCTTCGTAGCGCTTGTTGAGCTTTTCATTGAGCTTCCACTCGCGCACGGTCTTGCGATACGGCACCACCATCACCGGCCCGGTGAGGCGCTGGGCAAAGCTTGAGCTGCGGGCAATGTCCATCAGTACGCCGTCGCGCAGTTGCTGACGGTCGCTGATGATGCCGTTGATCATCAACAATGGAATCAGCAACAGCAGGATCAGCAGCGCAATCGCGCCCAATTTGAAAAGCAGGTTGCGGTTCATGGGTCTCTCCCTGTTTTGATGGGGAGAGTCTGCCCAGTGGGTATGGGAGATTTATGTGGGCAATGTGGAGACTGTGTGGAGATGCAGCACCGCTTGCACGCCGCCCGGTACGTTGCCGATCTGCAACGAGCCGCCGTGCAGCTTCATCACCTCCTCGACAAAGTTGAGCCCCAGGCCCGTACTTTTGCGCCCGCTGGCCGGGCGCGGCAGCGAGTAGAAGCGCTCGCTCAGGCGCGGCAAGGCGTAATCGGGAATCGCCTCCGCCTGGTTGAACAGGCTGACCTGCACCTCGTTATGCCGCACCTGCGCGCTGAACCGCAGCGTGCCGCCGGGAGGGGTGAAATCCAGAGCATTGTCGAGCAGGTTACCCAGGGCCTGGCGTAGCAGGAAGGGTTCGCCAAACACCCGCACATCGGCGGCGATGGCCTGCTCGACGTGCAAGCCGGCGCCTTCGACCCGCGCACATTGAGCCTTCAACACATCCTCAACCAGGGCTGCCAAAGAAATGCTCGACTGCTCTTCCAGACCTTGGCGCTGTTCCACCTGGGCCAGGTTCAACAGGCGCTCGATCAGCTGTTGCAGGCGCGCACTTTCGCTGTCGATATTGCCGACAAACCGCTGCTGCTGCTCACGGCTCATGTCGCCCTGCAACAGCTCCGCCGCACCTCGAATCGCCGCCAGCGGGCTCTTCAATTCATGGGTCAGCGTATGCACGTAGCGCTCTACGTAAGCCTTGCCTTCCAGCTGCGTGCGCATGTGTTCCACGGCGGTGGATAACTGCTTGAGCTCGCCGCCGCGATAATGCGGCAACTCGGCGCGGCGGCCCTCGCTCACGGCTTCGGCATAGGCGGTAAGGCGTCTGAGGGCCGCCGTCAGCCACCACGACAATAGCGCGCCCAGCAGCAGCCCCAGGGTGATCAGCCCGGCGCCGTACCACAGCAGGCGCCGCTCGGTGCGATCCACGTAGGGTTGCAACGAGCTGTTGGGCTTGGCCACCGTGACCACGCCGATGATCTGGCCGTTATCGCGAATCGGCGCCCCCACGTGCATCACCGATGAGGTGGGGTCGTCTGCATCGCTGCGGGTGGAGCGCGCACCGTATTCGCCACGCAGGGTCAGGTACACGTCGTTCCATTTCGAATAGTCCTGGCCCACCGCTTCACCGCTGGAGTCGAGCAATACCCTGCCCTTGGCGTCGGTCACGTAGATGCGATGGTTGACCTGGTTTTTCGGCAGCCCCCAGATCACCGCACCCGGCTGACGGTTGCCATATGCCTTGAGCAGCTCGGGCCAATGGCTCTGGCCGAGGGTGCCGTTTTTAACGTCTGCACGCAGGATTTCAGCCAGCAGGTTGGCGGTGTCCACCAATGTTTCTTCGGTGGACTGGCGCACGCCGGGGCGGATTTCCTTCATCACGGTGTTGAGCACGAAATAGCCGGTCAGGCCGATAAACAGCGCATACACCAGGAAAATCCGCAGCCCAAGACGCATCAGCTGTGGCTCGGGCTGTAGCTGTAGCCGAGGCCGCGATGGGTCTGGATCGGCTCGGCATCCGCCGCCACACTCCTGAGCTTGCTGCGCAGGCTCTTGATATGGCTATCGATATTGCGCTCATAACCGGCATCAAAGGGTACGCCCACCGCATCCAGCAGTTGTTCGCGGCTGAACACGCGCTCGGGTTGGTCCAGCAGACTTTGCAGCAGGCGGAACTCATGACGCGTGAGGCTCAAGGGTTGGCCACGATAGAGAATCTGCATGCGTTCCAGATCCACTTGGAACAGGGTTGGCGCCACACCCGGGCCGACCCGCTTGAGTATCGCCCTGACCCGCGCCGCCACTTCCCGCGGGCTGAAAGGCTTGACCACATAATCGTCGGCACCGATCTCCAACCCCACCACCCGGTCGATCTCGGCATCCCGCGCACTGAGGAACATCACCGGCACTTCACTGAAGCGGCGCAATTGCTTGCAGGTTTCAAAGCCGGTGATGTCCGGCAGGCCGATGTCGAGAATGATCAGGTCGGCCGGGGTCTGGCGCTGATGCTCCAGCGCCGCCTGGCCGAGCGTCAGCCAAGTGGTGGTGAAGCCCTCGCCTTGCAGGGCAAAGATCAGCGTGTCGGCTATCGCCGCTTCGTCTTCGACAATCAGGATGTGCGGCATGGGTTCGATCAGCAGTCCGGTTTGTCGGCAGTGTAGCGACGTGCCGGGTTTACCGCAGCGCCAAATTCACGCAAGGCCTTGGCGCCGATCAGCAGCGGGTAGTTGAAGCTGCTGCGGTCGGTGAGGTTGACCTCGACGGTGCGCTTGACGTCGCCCAGGCACATCTCCAGATCGATCACCGGGCGCTTGGCCACACTGGCTTCGTCCTTGTCATCATCTTCGTCGGCGCGGCTCTTGATCTTGCTGATGCGCGACACCTTGTGCTCATAGACCTTGTTACCCGCGTCTTCACCGCCGAGGCGGAAGCGCACCCAGTCATCGCCGTCGCGCTGAAAGGTTTCGATGTCGCGCGCCGACAGCGAGGCGGTCAGCGCGCCGGTGTCCATCTTGGCCTTGAACGTCTGGCCGATCTCCGGCAACTGGATGTATTCGTAGCGACCGTAGAGGGTCGGTTCGGCGGCCATGACAGGCACAGCAACCAGGGCGAACGCGGCAAGGAGCAATTTCACGGCAGGATTTCCTCGAAAGAAGTGGGCGGAGTCTAGACCGCAAACACAGCACTTAGTTGGATGACCGAGCATATCGCGCACAGTGTGAAACATTCGTCGGGCAATTTGCGATTTGGCCTCTAGACTCACCTTGCTTATCATGGCCCGCCCACAGAATTCCAAGAGTTGCTTATGCGCCGCCTGCTCACCGGCTGTCTGGTTACACTGCTGCTGTTAGTCAACACGCTGATCCTGATCGGCCCCTTGATGGTCTTCGCCTTGCTCAAGCTGATGGCGCCGGGCCGCTCGCGTGACTATGCGTCCTGGGCGGTGATGTGGATCGCCGAGACCTGGGCCGAGATCGACAAGCTGATCTTCGCCGCGTGCATCCCCACCCAATGGGATATTCGCGGTGGCGAAGACCTGCGCGGCGATACCTCTTACCTGGTGATCAGCAACCACCAATCCTGGGTCGATATTCCCGCGCTGATCCAGGCATTGAACCGGCGCACGCCGTTCTTCAAGTTCTTCCTGAAAAAAGAACTGATCTGGGTGCCCTTCCTCGGCCTGGCCTGGTGGGCGCTGGATTACCCCTTCATGAAACGCTACACCAAGGCGTTCCTGGCCAAGCACCCGGAGCTGGCGGGGCAGGATTTGAAGATCACCAAAGAGGCCTGCGAGCTGTTCAAGCGCCAGCCGGTCACGGTGGTCAATTACCTGGAGGGCACGCGGTTCAACGAGGCCAAGCGCAAGCAGCAGGCGTCACCGTTTACCCGATTGCTCAAGCCCAAGGCGGGCGGCGTGGCATTTGTGCTGGCGGCGATGGGCGAACAACTGGACGCGATCCTCGACGTGACCGTGGTGTATCCGCAGCAAAAGATTCCGGGGTTCTGGGACTTGATCAGCGGCGCAGTGCCGAAGGTGATCGTGGATATCCGCACCCGCGAGCTGGACCCGGCGTTGTGGCAAGGGGATTACGAGAACGATCCGGCGTTTCGCCAGACCGTCCAGAACTGGGTCAACCAGCTCTGGATGGAAAAGGATGCGCGCATCGAACAACTGCGCCAAGAGCCTTAGCTGCCGGTACCCCAGGCCTGAGCCAATTTGCCCAGCACGGAACTGCTGGCCCCCTCGCCGCCCAGGTATTTCAGGATCACCGGGGCAAACTGGCCGACCATGCCGCTGTCCATGCCCAATGCGCTGAAGGCGGTGTTCAAGTCATTGGTGCTTTTCACGTTGCCCAACAGGCCGTCCAGGCCGCTGGTCTTGCTGCCACCGGTTTGGCCGAGCATCCCGCTCAAGGCCCCGAGGCTGCCCAATGCGTTATCACCCGACAGCTTGTCGAGGCCCGGCACACTGTTACTCAGCTGCGAGAAGTCATTGCCGCTCAGTTTGTTCTTGGCCAGACCCAGCATGGCGCCCGTGCCGCCCACTGCTTGCTCGGGGGTGATGTTCAGTTGCGAGGTCAAGGCCGTCAGCAGGTCGGCCGTCTCCGAGGTGGGCGCGGCGGCGGCAGCCTTGTTGTTGCCACCCTGCATGCCGGAAATGGCATTGGCTGCATCGCCAAGGCTGAAACCTGCGGCGAACACCGGGCCGGCGGCCACGGTCAACAGGCAGGACAGGGCAAAACCGCGTGAAATCTTCATCGAAACAACCTCTGGGTATAGGGGTAAACGCAGGCGTTGGACTGGGTATCCCGTCGGTTGTTCCGGAGCCCCTGAGGAACCCATCGGGGATAAGCGGGTCCATGAACTGACTACAAAATTTGTCGAGAAGAGACTTATGACTGCGATCCAACCCCCAGTGATTGAGCACAAGCCTGCGTTCTGGAGCCGCCCTCGCCTGTTCATCGGCGCCTGCGTGGTGGTGGTTGCCGGTATCGGCGGCGCGCTCTACACCCAGGACAGCGTCAAATCCGCGGCGACATTGGTGACCACGACCCAGCAGCCAGCCGCACAAATCATGGCCCACAAGGATTACCTGGAAGTGCAGCCGATTGCCTCCACGGCGCCAGCACCGGACCAAAGCCTTGAACTCTGGGCGATTCCCAAAGACGGCACACCGGTATCCCTTGGCCTGCTGCCGGAGGATGGCAAAGGCATCATCGGCCTGAATCCGCGCCAGCAAGAAAGCATCAGCAAGCCGGTGGAGCTGATGGTGAGTTCGGAAACCAAGGGTGGCTCGGTGAGCAAGCAACCGACAGGGCCGACCGTCTACCAAGGCGCCCTGGCCACGCGCTAATCACCGGCTGACACTCGGTTTAAATGTAGGAGTGGGCTTGCCCTGATGCCGATCCGTTAAGCGAACGCAATGTTCAAAGCAACAAAGATCAAATGTGGGAACTGGCTTGCCTGCGAAAGCGATAATGCAGTGACTGACACATCGCCTTCGCGGGCGAGCCTGCTCCCAGAGATGGTCTCATTTGCAGACTCACCGGCCGACCCGTTGCATGCCCCGTAACCTGCTGTAGCAGCTTCCAAGGAACCTAACCCGTGTAACGCCCCACCCAGATCGGCCTCCCAACGCAGAGCAGGGAGGACTACCTCGTGGACAAGGAGTTATAACGATGATCGGATGGGTACCTAATCTCTTTTCCCTAGTCACCGCCTACAACCTGCCAGCCAGCAACGCAGCCGTCGACACGGGCCAATGCCCTGCCGTCAGCGACATCCATTCAAAACCCTACACAGACCCCGACCTGCCGCCGCCTTATGGCGAGGGCTATCAGTATTCAGCCCAAACCCAAGGCAAAACATGGACGGGGCAAACCGCCGGGACCAACGATGATTTTCTGGACCCGGAATACGCATTGCAGGCAGAAGCCATCAACGTGCGCGACGGTAAGGTGCACTGTGATTACGGTGGAAAACGTTTGATAAAAAACGGTGAGGTGGCCGATCCCTATTTGCGGTTGACGGCGCTTAAGTGATGCACAGGGCGACTCGCAGGTCGCCCTTTGTTTGCTTGCGCATCAACTGGCAGTTTCCAAAGAACCTGTAGAAGCGGGTTTGCTGGAAATAGCAAACCTCAGACAAGTCCTACTTAACTAACAATAGAAAACTATCAGACTGCAGCCAACCCGTTCTAACAACAACCAAGCCACGGGCCAGGCCCCTCACGAAGTGCCGAAAACAGCAATGAATTTTTCGGAGAACGACATGTTTAAATCCTTCTTAAAACCCGGACTACTTGCAATTGCGCTGTTCGGCCTTCCGGCCGTTGCAAGTGCGAGCGGGTTAGCGAGCGCTATCGGCACCATCACTGTTCCGATTGGAAACTCTTTCTCAAATCAAGCTGTCACTGAATCAGCATTTTCTCATTCATGCAGCACTGGGAAGTTTGTCGGCTACGTTCAAGGCGTTATTGCCGGTAGCGGAAGTACCATACATTACGTGCGCGTAGACAGGTACCGAATTGTGAAAACCGACGGGCACACCGACAGAAGCAAAGCCAATGTCAATATCAAGACCGTCAGCCGAAATGGAACCCGCGTGACAAAGTCAGCAGATGCCATGAAGCAGGACAGGCAATGGCATGATTTGAAAATGGCCAACTATAACCCCGGTTTGCGAAGTGCGGAAATTGAGATGATATTTGATAAGTCCGGGTCCGACCCTAGATGCTTTATCTCGATCTAAGCCGCTGATTGTTCGCCGCTGGTGCTCTTGCATTTACAAAAGCACCGGCGTCAGGCACCTAGCCAAATGAAAAGACAACTCGCACACGGTTTTTTGTTTGCATGCGAACAGTCAAATACATTGTCGCCATCCCGCCTCTTTTATCGAACATCCTGAACTTCAAATGCTCGTGATCCCTGCCCCCCCGCTCGCCCTCTCGCTGCAGGGCGTATGCAAGTATTATCAACTTACCAAACAGCCCATCTCAATTCTTGAGAACATAAACTTGCAGATAAACGCAGGTGACCACTGTGCCGTGCTCGGCACTTCGGGCTCAGGTAAGAGCACATTACTTAACATACTCGGCCTCTTGGACCGGGCTGATGAAGGGCGGTATGAGTTTTACGGACACGACACATCCAAGGCGACACCGGATCAACTGGCCGTGTTACGCAACCGACACCTAGGTTTCATCTACCAGAACTTCAACCTGATGCCACGCCTCAGCGCACTGGACAACGTCGCCTTGCCTCTCTCCTACCGTGGCCTTGGCCGGCGAGTAGCCCTGCAGCGTGCCATGCACAGACTCGACCAGGTCGGCCTCAGCCACCGGGCACATCACCTCCCCGCCGATCTGTCTGGCGGCCAACGACAGCGAGTCGCAATTGCGCGAGCTCTCGTGGGGGAGCCTTCCCTGATTCTCGCGGACGAGCCCACTGGCAATCTGGACAGCCGCACGGCAAACGACATTCTGGAATTGTTGCTGGCAATCAATCGTGAGCACCGCGTCACGCTGATTGTCGTCACCCATGATTTAGACATCGCCGCGCGCCTGGACAGACAAATCTTCGTTCAGGACCGAACCCTGCGTGAGCACGAACCGTGTCAGAACTGATGAGCGGCGGGAGCCAAACTTTTCGCGACCTGATACATGACGTCAGAACAAACCTGCGGACCTTGGGCAAACGCGCAGTGCTCACCCTTCTCGGCGTCGTCATGGGGAGCTGCTCGGTGGTCGCCCTCATCAATATCGGTCACAACGCCGCCGAAGAAGCCGCTGCAATCTTCCAGGGAATGGGTGTCGATACACTAGTTGCACAGGTTTCAAATGCCGCAGATACGAGGCAAACCTCGCCGCTGCCCGCAGGCATTACTCAACTGCGCAATAAAGTCCCTGATTTAGTGAACATTGCACCCGTTGCCCTGATGGGCAACTCAGTGACGTTCAAGGGGCGCGACATTTCTATCCAACTGATCGGCTCAACGCCCCCACTGAAACAGGCGTTGGGCTTGGAAGTGCATGAAGGGCGTTTTCTGAGCGAATTCGATGACCAAGCCACTCATGCAGTGATAGGCCGCCAGCTCGCCGATGAACTCTCCAGCGCTGGCACGCCGGTGCGCATAGGCGACACACTACGAGTGCAACATGCACTGTTCCAAGTCATAGGCGTTCTGCATCCACGGTTTGCGTCGGCGATTGCTCCGTTCGACCCCAACACCTCCATGTTTATTCCACTGCAAGGTGTCAGCCGACTACAAGCTTGGGCGCCAGTCACCCACGTTTTCGCACGTGCTCCGGGCGCGCGTCCTATTGGTAGCGTGGCGTCCGACTTCAAACACGGATTAAGACAGCTATTTCCCGGCCAGGACATCGACGTTCTGGTCCCCCAGCAGATCATCGACGGCCTGTCCCAACAGAATCGAACCTTCACCTATCTGCTAGCCGCCCTCGCTGGCATTTCGCTTATCACCAGTGGTGTCGGGGTGATGAACGTCATGCTGATGAGCATCGCGCAACGGCGCCGAGAAATCGGTTTGCGCATGGCCATGGGCGCTCGTCCCCGCGATATCCGCAACCTGTTCATGATCGAAGCACTGACCTTGACCACCTTGGGAGCACTTACCGGAGCCATCCTGGGCGTCGGCTTGGCCCTCATTTATGCCCGTGTATCGGGATGGAGCTTCGCGCTGTCGCCAATGTCGGTGCCGTTGGGCATTGGCAGCGCGATAGTAGTCGGTATGTTTTTTGGGCTTTACCCCGCCCTTTCCGCCTCGCGGCTACAACCTGTGGAAGCGCTGCGTGAAGACGAGTAGATACTTGGTGCTGACCGCAGCGTTTTTCTTGTGTGTCCAGAATGCCAAAGCCTCCTCGCTGTTAAGCGAGCAGACTATCGGCATGAGTCTGGCGGATGCCCTTTACCTTGGCCTGCGCAACAACCGTGAAATACGCAGCGCTTACTTGCAAAGGGAGGGCCAAAAATTCGACCTGCGCGTGGCTGAGGACGCGTTCAAGCCAAAACTCTTGCTCAAGAGTGAATACACAAACATCAGAAGCAGCGAAGACCAAGCTCGTCAACTAGCACTTACCCCCACGGCTACGTTGCTCGGACAGTACGGCACGCGCTTGAACGTGGGATGGACCCAGCAGCTCAACCATTCCGAGCAGGTGGGCCACCTGCGCAGCGACGGGATAAACCTGGAAATAATCCAACCGTTATTGCGCGGATCCGGCCCGGATGTCACCACCGCCCCCCTGCGGCTCGCAAGACTGTCAGAGCAAGCCAACCGCCTGAACCTCAAGGCGAATATTTCTCAAACGGTCTCCACCATCATCACAACCTATCGGGAGCTGATCAGGGCTCAGGAGCAACTGGGCATCGTCCAGGCGTCGCTTCAAAGGGCGCGGGCCTTGTTGACGGTGAACAAAGCACTGATCAACGCCGGGCGCATGGCTCAATTTGAAATCGTGCAGACCGAAGCTGACATCGCCGTCCAGGAACTGAGTGTCGAAGAAGCGCAAAACCAGCTGGATATTCAACGCCTCGCCCTGCTGCGCCTGCTGGCACTGGATTTGTCCACGAACATTCAGGCCACCGAGGCCGTACAGGCAACTCCACTGGAGGTCGATCTGCCACAAGCCATACACCTGGCGCAAGCTCAGCAACCTCAGTACCTCTCCACATTGCTCAATGGCCAGCAGGCCGCGTTGGACATGATCCTCGCCAAGGATGCCGCTCGCTGGGACCTCTCTCTGGTGGCGGGTGCCAGTCAGGTGCGTGAGCACCCAGGCACCGGCTCTGCTCGGCGCTGGGAAAGCTATACCGGCCTTCAGTTGGAAATCCCCATCGGCGACATCAGCACCCGCCAAGCGCAGACACGTGCGCGTATCAATGTAGAACAACAGCAGTTGCTAATCGCCGACGCCCGTCAAGAATTGGAACGCAACGTCAGCAACGTAGTGCGCGAACTGGGCACCCGCTGGCGTCAATATGAAATCGCCCTGCGTGCCAACGAACTGTCCACGCGCAAGCTGGACATCGAGCGCGAAAAACTCAGCGTCGGGCGCTCCAGCAATTTTCAAATCATCAGTTTCGAAAACGATCTGCGCGATGCGGAAAATGCACGTATCAACGCACTCATCGCTTATCTGAACGCCCAGACGCAATTGGACGAAACCCTCGGCATGACCTTGGAAAAATGGGAGATTGCACTTGAAGGCCCACACTGAAAAGGCCTGTCACTCGCACTATTGGCGCATAGGTTCGATGATGCTGATAGCGTTGATTGGCGCTGCATTGATCGTGAAAAAAGTTGCGATTGCGCCGCCCCCCGCACCGCAATGGGTGAGCGTGCAAACCAAGCCAATGACACTACATATCGGCCTGGTCGGAAAATTCGAGCCTATCCAAACCATCGTGCTCAACGCACCATTCGAAGGCGTTATCCAGTCCCTCGAAGCCGAACAGGGCCAGTGGGTACAGAAAGGCCAAGCGCTTCTGAGCATGGACCCTACGCTGATCGAGCTGCAGTTACGCGAAGCCCTGTCCGGGCAACTCAAAGCCCAACGAACCGTGCACGAGTTGAACAATTGGGAAAATGGCACTCAAGTCACACGAGCGCGTCGTGCGTTACGCACCGCCGACATCTCACTGAGCAACCTGGAAGGCAGGCTACGAGAAAACCGCCATCTGTTCGAACGCGGCATTATTGCGCGCAACGAACTTGACGAACTGGAGCAGCAAACGAAGTTGCAACGACTTGAACGCAGCAGCGCTCAAAACGAGCTGAACGCGTTATTAGACGAAGGGAAAGGGCAGGCTCGGCAGATTGCCGAAATGGAGCTGACCAATGCCACGGTGAGGTACGAACAGCTGCAACGGTTGATTGCCAAACAAGTCGTGGTAGCACCGTTCACCGGCGTTATTGTTCCTGTAAATGCCGCACAAGGGGCCGAAGTAACGCCTCTCGTACAGACCGGCTCAAGGGTCAGTCAGAATCAGGCTCTGCTGGGTTTGGCCAATACCGAAACACTGAAGATCGTCACTACGGCATCCGAGCTGGATATCAACCAGCTGCAACCGGGACAGCGCGTTGAAATCCTGGGTGATGGATTTCTCGGCGAGCCGCTGCTTGGCCATGTGCAAGCGGTCGGCAACCTGGCCTTGCCCAGCGATGACCCCGGTGACAGTGCACTGTTTCCCGTCACACTGAGCGTGGCGGCATTGACGCCAGGACAGGCCAAGCGTATCCGTCCCGGTATGAGCGCACGCCTGAACATCACGGCCTACCACAATGAACAGGCCATCATCGTGGCGCCCGAAGCGATAAGCCAGGAAGGCAGTGAAATGGTCGTGATTTACCGTAAAGGCGAGGGCCAGCCGATTGAACGCCGGATCGTAGAGGTGGGCCATGCCAACGCCGAGGGCGTAGAAGTTTTTGGTCTTGCACCCGGACAGGTGAGCCTTGGCAGCTCATCGCGAGAATGATGCGCGTCTTTGTTAAACAAAGGGCGACCCGCGGGTCGCCCTTTGTTTGCTTTGCCTTTACGCCGCACTGAACAGCTTGTGCGGATCAATCACAAACTTCTTCGGTACACCCGCATCGAACTCGCCATAGCCACGTGGCGCATCATCCAGGCTGATCACCTGCACGCCGACGATCTCAGCGATGTTGATACGGTCCCACATGATCGCCTGCATCAGTTGGCGATTGTACTTCATCACTGGCGTCTGCCCGGTGTGGAAGCTGTGGGATTTGGCCCAGCCCAGACCAAAGCGAATGCTCAGGCTGCCCATTTTCGCGGCGGCATCGACAGCACCTGGATCTTCGGTCACATACAGGCCTGGGATACCGATCTTGCCTGCCACACGTACCACGCCCATCAGCGAGTTGAGCACGGTGGCCGGGGCTTCGGCCTTGACACCGTCGTGGCCGTGGCCGCGTGCTTCGAAGCCCACGCAGTCAACGGCGCAGTCCACTTCGGGCTCGCCCAATAACGCGGCGATTTGTTCGTGCAGCGGGGTGTCGGTGGACAGGTCGACCACTTCAAAACCCTGGGCCTTGGCGTGGGCCAGGCGGATCGAGTTGACGTCGCCGATGATCACCACCGCTGCACCCAGCAAGCGAGCGGAGGCGGCAGCCGCCAGACCCACCGGGCCGGCACCCGCGATGTAGACAGTGCTGCCTGGGCCGACGCCGGCAGTAACAGCGCCGTGGTAGCCAGTGGGCAGGATGTCGGAGAGGCAGGTCAGGTCACGGATTTTCTCCATGGCCTTGTCACGGTCCGGCAGTTTCAGCAGGTTGAAGTCGGCATACGGCACCAGCACGTACTCGGCCTGGCCGCCGGTCCAGTCGCCCATGTCCACGTAGCCGTAGGCGCCACCGGCACGGGCCGGGTTGACGGTCAGGCATACGCCGGTGTGTTGCTCTTTGCACGAGCGGCAGCGGCCGCACGCGACGTTGAACGGCACGGACACCAGGTCGCCGATTTTCAGGTTCTCGACGTCGCTGCCCTTCTCGATGACTTCACCGGTGATTTCATGACCGAGCACCAGGCCGGTCTGGGCGGTGGTACGGCCGCGCACCATGTGTTGGTCGGAGCCGCAGATGTTGGTGGAGACCACGCGCAGGATGACGCCGTGCTCAATCTTCCTGCCACGGGGGTCCTGCATTTTGGGATAGTCGATTTTCTGTACTTCGACCTTACCGTTGCCGAGATACACGACACCACGATTACCAGACATGCTTTCACCTCGCTGTTGTTTTTATGGAACTGCGTTGCCCTTGGGGCAGCGCGTTAAGTGCTCGGGTACAGATGCTGTTTCTTGTGTTGCTTGTAAGGGCCTCATCGCAGGCAAGCCAGCTTCCACAGTGGATCGGGTTCCAACCTTGGAATGTTGTCGAATGTGGGAGCGGGCTTGCTCGCGAAGGCGTCAGTCAGAGCACCACCGTGCGATTGGCGTTCAAGAACACCCGCCGCTCGATGTGATACCCCACCGCCCGCGCCAATGTGAGCCCTTCGATATCCCGCCCCTTGGCAATCAAATCCTCGGGATAGTGGCTGTGATCCACCACTTCCACGCCTTGGGCGATGATCGGCCCTTCATCCAGATCGTTGTTGATGTAATGCGCCGTGGCGCCCACCAGTTTCACGCCCTTGTTGTACGCCTGGTGATAAGGCTTGGCGCCCTTGAAGCCCGGCAGCAATGAGTGGTGAATGTTGATGGCCTTGCCGTCCAGCTTGCGGCACAGCTCTGGTGACAGCACTTGCATGTAGCGCGCAAGGATCACCAGTTCGGCGCCGGTGTCTTCCACCACTTGCCACACCTGGCGCTCCTGGGACGGTTTGTCGTTGGGGTCGAGGGGGAAATGGTAGTAGGGAATCTGGTGCCAATCAGCCAAGGGCTTCAGATCGGGATGGTTGGACACCACCGCGACTACGTCCATCGACAGCTGGCCGATGCGCTGGCGATACAGCAGGTCGTTGAGGCAGTGATCGGCCTTGGAGACCATGATCACCACTTTGGGCCGGTAGTTCGGCGCCGTCAGTTCGAAGATCATGCCAAAGGCTTCACCACGGGTGGCCAAGCCATCGCGGAACGCCTGTTCGTCAAAGCCGTCAGGCTGACGGAACTCAACACGAATGAAAAACCGACCCGAGAGGCGGTCATCAAACGAATGGTGCTCGGTGACGTAGCAGCCTTGCTCAAACAGGTAGCGGGTGACCGCGTCCACCGTGCCGAGCACGCTGGGGCAGTCGGCGGTCAAAATCCATGTATCGGGTGCGCGGCTCATGGGTCACTCCTCAGGCTGATCGTTCCCACGCTTTGCGTGGGAATGCCGCCATGGACGCTCTGCGTCCGCTTTTGGGACGCAGAGCGTCCCGGTATGCATTCCCACGCGGAGCGTGGGAATGATCATCATGCGACAACGCTCAGGCCGAACTCAGCCGAGGCATCCTGCAACCACAACCACCAGTAATCCGAGAAGCTGCGACGGATCAGCAGTTCCCAGGTGTCTTCAGCCGTATGACGGATCACCAGTTGCGACTTGGCGAACACCGTACCCACGGCTTTGCCGACCGGGAAGTTGTTGGGGTGTACGTCGTAGCTGGTGGACTTCATCAGCACATCGCGCACATTCGGGCCGCTCAGTTCAAGAATCTGCTGGCCGCCGCTGACGTTGACGATCTGAATATGCAGGTCGCCCAGGGCGGCGCGCAGGTTTTGCTCGGCGGCAAACTCTTCACCGCTCGGCACGATCAATAGCCACTCATCCGGGCCGAGCCACTGAAGGCTGGTTTCACCTTTGAAGACCACACTCAGCGGGCCGGGCAGTTCGATACCGACGGCCTTGTGTACGCCGGCGGCGAAGGCGGCGTCGTGGCCATCGCCACGGATACTCAGGTGGCCGAGGAGTTTCTTTTCACGCACGGTCACGCCGGCATTCTTGCGGCCCTTGCCGACCAGGCTGGCAAGGTCGGCATGGTGCAGCGACGACTCGGCCTTGGCGCCGGTGGTGGGGCGTTGTTGGTAAACATTGGCTGCTGTCATAAAGCACCTGTTCTGAATTCTGTTGATCGTTCCCACGCTCCGCGTGGGAATGCCGCCATGGACGCTCTGCGTCCGCCCTTGGGGCGCAGAGCGCCCCGGAATGCATTCCCACGCAGAGCGTGGGAACGATCAGGTGTCAGACGTTCTGCCGATCACCTTTGGGGTCAAAGAACACCGAAGACACAATCTCGGCTTCGATCACGCTGCCATCCGCTTGCGGCGAGAACACCCGCTCACCGATGCGCTTCAAGCCGCCCTTCACCACACCCATGGCAAACGAATAGCCCAGGGAGTTATGCGCATAACTTGAGGTAACGTGACCCACCATCTTCATCGGAATCGTCTGCTTCGGATCGAACACCAACTGCGCGCCTTCCGGCAGCCACACGTTCGGGTCGATCGGCTTGAGCCCCACCAACTGCTTGCGCTCTTCACGCACGCAGTCTTCACGGTTCATCCCGCGCCAGCCGATCCACGAGAACGGCTTGGTACGGCCAACGCACCAGCCCATGTTCAGGTCGTCCGGGGTCATCGAGCCGTCGGTGTCTTGCCCGACGATGATGAAGCCCTTCTCGGCCCGCAGTACGTGCATGGTCTCGGTGCCGTACGGGGTCAGGTTGTACTTTTTGCCGGCCTCGACGATCTTTTCCAGCACGCCCATGGCGTAGTCGGCCTGCACGTTGACTTCGTACGACAGCTCACCGGTAAACGAGATACGGAACACCCGCGCCGGCACGCCGCCCACCAGGCCTTCCTTCCAGGTCATGAACGGGAAACCGTCCTTGTCCAGGTCGATGTCGGTGACTTCACTGAGCAGCTTGCGGCTGTTGGGGCCCGACAGGGTCATGGTTGCCCAATGGTCGGTGACCGAGGTGAAGTACACCTTGAGGTCCGGCCATTCGGTCTGCTGGTAGATTTCCAGCCACTGCAGCACGCGGGCGGCGCCGCCGGTGGTGGTGGTCATCAGGAAGTGGTTATCGGCCAGACAGGCAGTGACGCCGTCATCGAACACCATGCCGTCTTCCTTGCACATCAGGCCGTAGCGCGCCTTGCCCACATCGAGCTTGGTCCAGGCGTTGCTGTAGATGCGGTTAAGGAACTCACGGGCATCCGGACCTTGAATGTCGATCTTGCCGAGGGTGGAGGCATCCAGCAGGCCGACGCTGTCACGCACGGCCAGGCATTCGCGCTTCACTGCCGCGTGCAGGTCTTCACCGTTACGCGGGAAATACCACGGGCGTTTCCACTGGCCGACGTCTTCAAACTCGGCGCCGTTCTTCACGTGCCAGGCTTGCAGCGCGGTGTAGCGCACCGGTTCGAAAATGTGCCCACAGTGACGGCCCGCTACGGCGCCGAAAGTGACCGGCGTGTAGTTGGGACGGAACATGGTGGTGCCCATCTGCGGGATGGTCACGTTCAGCGAACGGGCGGCGATGGCCAGGCCGTTGACGTTACCCAGCTTGCCCTGGTCGGTGCCGAAGCCCAGCGCGGTGTAGCGTTTGACGTGCTCCACCGACTCGAAACCTTCGCGGGTGGCCAGTTCGATGGCGGCGGCGGTCACGTCGTTTTGCAGGTCGACAAATTGCTTTGGCGCCCGTGCGGTAGCTTTTTCGTGGGGTACCTGGAACAGCGCCAGGGTGGGTTCTTCAAGACGACTCAAGGCTTTTGGCAGCGTGCCTTCAACCGGGGCAAAACCGGCTTCGCTGGCCGCACGCACGCCGCCTTCAAAGCCATCGGCGAGGGAGTCGCCAAGGCCGTAGACACCGTTGATGCCACCCACGCACACGCGCTTTTGCGGTGCTTCGCCGGGTACAAACCCGAGAATATCTTCACGCCAGGTCGGCTTGCCGCCCAGGTGCGAGGCCAGGTGCACCACCGGGCTGTAACCGCCGGAGCTGGCGACCAGGTCGCAGTCCAGCCACTCGCCGGGGCTGGTGACTTTGTGCGCCTTGACGTCGATGGCTGCCACGCGGGCACCGGTCACGTGCTTACTGCCACGGGCCTCGATCACGGCGCTGCCGGTGAGGATGCGAATGCCTTTGGCGCGAGCTTCTTCAACCAGAGCCCCGCGTGGGTTGTGGCGCGCATCGGCCACCGCAACAACGGTGAGGCCCGCATCGAACCAATCCAGCGCAACGCGGTAGGCATGATCGTTGTTGGTCGACAGCAGCAGCTTTTTACCCGGTGCCACGCCGTAGCGACGCACGTAGGTAGACACCGCACCCGCGAGCATATTGCCCGGCACATCGTTGTTGCCATACACCAGCGGACGCTCGCACGCACCGGTGGCCAGCACCACACGCTTGGCACGCACACGGTGGATACGCTGACGCACCACGCCAATCGGCGCACGATCACCGAGATGGTCGGTGAGACGCTCGTGAATGGTCAGGAAGTTATGGTCGTGGTAACCGTTGACGGTGGCGCGGGGCAGCAGCACCACGTCCGGCAGGGCTTTCAATTCGGCAATGACGCTGGCAACCCATTCAGTGGCCGGCTTGCCGTCGAGGCTTTCGCGCGAATCGAGCAGCGAACCACCGAACTCTTCCTGCTCGTCGGCGATGATCACACGGGCACCGCTGCGCGCAGCGGCCAGCGCAGCCGCGAGGCCCGCAGGGCCTGCGCCCACGACCAGCACGTCGCAATGACGGTTGAAGTTGTCATAGGTGTCCGGGTCGTTCTCGGTGGGCGACCGGCCAAGGCCTGCCGCCTTGCGGATGTACTTCTCGTAGGTCATCCAGAACGATTGCGGGTACATGAAGGTTTTGTAGTAGAAACCCGGCGGCATCAGCTTGCCGCCGACCTTGCCGAGAATCCCCATCATGTCGTTGTTCACGCTCGGCCAGCCGTTGGTGCTGGTAGCAACCAAGCCTTGGTACAGCGCCTGTTGGGTGGCGCGCACGTTGGGGATCTGCGTGGCTTCGGTGGCGCCGATCTGCAGCACCGCGTTCGGCTCTTCGGCGCCCGCGGCAAAGATGCCCCTTGGGCGCGAGTACTTGAAGCTGCGGCCAATGATGTCGACACCGTTGGCCAGCAGGGCTGCGGCCAGGGTGTCGCCTTCAAAACCCTTGTAGCTCTGACCGTTGAACGTAAACGTCAGGACTTTATTACGGTCGATGCGGCCACCGTTGGACAGGCGATTGATCTGGCTCATACCTTCTCTCCAGAGGCCTTGGCGGTGAACTGAGGCTTCTCACCGATCTTGTAGGTTTCAAGAATTTCGTAGGTCACAGTGTCGCGGGTGGCGTTGAAATACTGACGGCAACCGGCGGCATGGATCCACAGTTCGTGGTGCAGGCCGCGCGGGTTATCGCGAAAGAACATGTAGTCGCCCCACTGCTCGTCGGTGCAGGCATTCGGGTCCAGCGGGCGCGGGATGTGCGCTTGGCCGGACGCGTGGAATTCCTCTTCGGAGCGCAGTTCGCCACAGTGAGGACAGAAGATATGCAACATAGGGGATTTCTCCTGTTAGTGGGCGACGGCCGCAGCGCCGTGTTCGTCGATCAACGCACCGTTGTGGAAACGGTCGATGGAAAAAGGTGCGGCCAGTGGGTGCATTTCACCCTTGGCCAGGCTGGCGGCAAACACGTTGCCTGAGCCTGGGGTGGCCTTGAAGCCGCCCGTACCCCAACCGCAGTTGAAGAACATGTTCGGTACCGGGGTTTTGGAGATGATCGGGCAGGCATCCGGCGTGGTGTCGACGATGCCGCCCCACTGGCGGTTCATGCGCACCCGTGACAGCACCGGGAACATCTCGACGATGGCCTGGATGGTGTGCTCGATCACCGGGTACGAACCGCGCTGGCCGTAGCCGTTGTAGCCGTCGATACCGGCGCCGATCACCAGGTCGCCCTTGTCGGATTGGCTGATGTAGCCATGCACGGCGTTGGACATGATCACGCTGTCGATAATCGGCTTGATCGGCTCCGACACCAACGCTTGCAGCGGGTGGGATTCGATCGGCAGGCGAAAGCCCGCCAGCGAGGCCATGTGCCCGGAGTTACCGGCAGTGACCACACCGACGCGCTTGGCGCCGATAAAGCCCTTGTTGGTTTCCACACCGATGCACACGCCGTTTTCCTTGCGGAAGCCGATCACTTCGGTCTGCTGGATCAGGTCCACGCCGAGTGCGTCGGCGGCGCGGGCAAAGCCCCAGGCCACGGCATCGTGACGAGCCACGCCGCCGCGACGTTGCACGGTGGCACCGAGTACGGGGTAACGGGTGTTCTTGGAGCAATCCAGATACGGGATTTCATCGGCCACTTGCTGGGCATTCAGCAGCTCGCCGTCCACACCGTTGAGGCGGTTGGCGCTCACGCGGCGTTCGGAGTCACGGATGTCCTGCAGGGTGTGGCACAGGTTGTACACGCCACGCTGGGAGAACATCACGTTGTAGTTCAGGTCCTGGGACAAACCTTCCCAGAGTTTCATGGCGTGTTCGTACAGGTGCGCCGACTCGTCCCACAGGTAGTTGGAACGCACGATGGTGGTGTTGCGCGCGGTGTTACCGCCGCCCAGCCAGCCTTTCTCGACCACCGCCACGTTGGTGATGCCGTGTTCCTTGGCCAGGTAGTAAGCGGTCGCCAGACCATGCCCGCCGCCGCCGACGATGACCACGTCGTAGACCTTTTTCGGGGTCGGCGTGCGCCACATCTTCTGCCAGTTTTCGTGATGGCTGAGGGAGTGCTTGAAGAGGCCGAAGCCTGAGTAGCGTTGCATAGTCATTACTCCAAAACCGCGCTCAGCGATAAACCGGGAAATCAGCGCACAGGGCAGACACGTGCTTGGCCACGTTGGCCTCGACGTCGGCGTCGCCGAGGTTGTCGAGGATGTCGCAGATCCAGCCGGCCAGCTCGATGCATTGCGGCACCTTGAAACCACGGGTGGTCACCGCCGGGGTACCGATGCGCAGGCCCGAGGTCACGAACGGCGACTGCGGGTCATTCGGCACCGCGTTTTTGTTGACGGTGATGTGGGCGCGACCCAGAGCGGCATCCGCCTCTTTGCCGGTGAGGCCTTGGCGGATCAGGCTGACCAGGAACAGGTGGTTGTCGGTGCCGCCGGAGACCACATCGTAGCCACGCTTGATGAACACCTCGGCCATGGCCTGGGCGTTATCGATCACTTGCTGCTGGTACGCCTTGAAGCCGGGCTCGAGCGCTTCCTTGAAGCACACGGCCTTGCCGGCGATCACGTGCATCAGCGGGCCGCCCTGGGCGCCGGGGAATACCGCAGCGTTGAGTTTCTTTTCGATTTCTTCGTTGGCCTTGGCCAGGATCAAACCGCCCCGTGGACCGCGCAGGGTTTTGTGGGTGGTGGTGGTGACCACGTCGGCGTAAGGCAGCGGGTTCGGGTACAGGCCAGCGGCAACCAGGCCGGCAACGTGGGCCATGTCGACGAACAGCAGCGCGCCTACCTTGTCGGCGATCTGACGGAAGCGTGGGAAATCCAGGGTCTTGGAGTAGGCCGAGAACCCTGCCACGACCATCTTCGGCTTGTGCTCGACCGCCAGGCGCTCGACTTCGTCGTAGTCGATCAGGCCGGTGTCGGTGTTGATGCCGTATTGCACCGCGTTGTACAGCTTGCCCGAGGACGACACTTTGGCGCCGTGGGTCAGGTGACCGCCGTGGGCCAGGCTCATGCCCAGGATGGTGTCGCCGGCATTGATCAGCGCCAGGTACACGGCGCTGTTGGCGGAGGAACCGGAGTGCGGTTGCACGTTGGCGTAATCGGCGCCGAACAGCTGCTTGGCGCGTTCGATGGCCAGGGCTTCGACCTTGTCCACATGTTCGCAGCCGCCGTAGTAGCGCTTGCCCGGGTAGCCTTCGGCGTATTTGTTGGTAAGGCCACTGCCTTGAGCTTCCATCACGCGCTTGCTGGTGTAGTTCTCCGACGCGATCAGCTCGATATGATCTTCCTGGCGCTGCTCCTCGGCATTCATCGCCGCCAGCAGTGCGTCGTCATATCCCTGGATCTGGTCTTGTTTGCTGAACATCGCGTCTCTCCCAGCCTTTCGTATTGTTGAGGCCCTCGCAGGGCCCTTTGATGCGATGGTAGGGCTGGCGCGTGCGGGCCAAATGCCTGCGCACGCCACGCAAAGGTGCGTTTACGACATGGCCTGAGCAAATGCTAACTGGGTGCCTACAAACTGTAGGAGCGAGCTTGCTCGCGAAAAACCTGAGGGCGNGCGTTCAATCAGGCAGCCCGCGTTATTGTTGACGTTTTTCGCGAGCAAGCTCGCTCCTACAAGGGCTAGGCAATGAGCTTGCGAACGAGTAGCAACAGAAGAAAATGCATGGGATACAGGGCATAGGCCCAGCGTCGCATGGCGGGGGGGTCGGCGTTTTTGCCATGTCGCAATAAGACCAATCCTGCCAGCGGCGCAATCAGACATGCAGCCAACCCCGACAGCGCCACAAGCGTGCCGCTATTGAGCAGAATCTGCCACTGATTGGCGGCGACGCAGACTAAACCCGGCAGCACGCTGAAATACCAGGGCCGGCGAAACACCAGCAATAACGCCAGTGGCAGCAATACACCAAAGAAACCGAACATCAACTGGTGTGAAAACACGGCCGCCATTGTGACGGCGATCAGCGCCAATCCTCGATCAACCAACGCCTTTTGCTGCCAACCTCGGGCAACCAGCATGCCCAGCGCCAGGGTCGGCAACACGTTCAAGGTATCGGCATCTTCGATGAACATCCGATAAGGCACTTCGCTGATCACGCTGAACAGCAGCAACCAACCCAGGTAGCGCCAATGGCCCGTCACTGGGGCGTAACGGACACGGTGCAAATTAGCCGCAATCGCCAGGCAAAACCATGGAAACGCCAGGCGCCCCGGCACATATAGCCCATCCAGGCTCAGCCCCACATAGCGCAAATGATCGAGCACCATACTCAACAGCGCCAGCCACTTGAGCAGATCCAAAGCGCCATCTCGGACAGGTCCGACAGGCAAGGTTTCAGTACCGTGCATAATTCCCCAACGACTTTGCATTTACAGTGCGTGCGTGCCCCCGGCAATCTTGGGTAAAGTGCGCACCAACATCGACCACAGGAACGGGCCATGACCGACAAGAGCCAACAATTTGCCAGCGACAACTATTCCGGCATCTGCCCGGAAGCCTGGGCCGCCATGGAACAAGCCAACCAGGGCCATCAGCGTGCCTACGGCGATGATGAATGGACCCACCGCGCCGCCGACGGTTTCCGCAATCTGTTCGAGACCGACTGCGAGGTGTTCTTCGCCTTCAACGGTACGGCTGCCAACTCCCTGGCGCTGTCCTCGTTGTGCCAGAGCTACCATAGCGTGATTTGCTCGGAAACTGCCCACGTCGAGACCGACGAATGCGGCGCGCCGGAGTTTTTCTCCAACGGCTCCAAATTGTTGGTTGCCCGCACCGAAAACGGCAAGCTGACCCCGGAGTCGATCCGTGAGATCGCCCTCAAGCGCCAGGACATCCACTACCCCAAACCCCGCGTAGTCACCCTGACCCAAGCCACCGAAGTGGGCAGCGTGTACACCCCGGAAGAAATCCGCGCCATCAGCGCCACCTGCAAGGAACTGGGACTGAACCTGCACATGGACGGTGCCCGCTTCGCCAATGCCTGTGCATTCCTGGGTTGCTCACCGGCCGACCTGACCTGGAAAGCCGGCGTCGACGTGCTGTGCTTTGGTGGTACCAAAAACGGCATGGCGGTGGGTGAAGCCATCCTGTTCTTCAATCACAAACTGGCTGAAGACTTCGACTACCGCTGCAAACAGGCCGGTCAGTTGGCGTCGAAAATGCGCTTCCTTTCTGCGCCATGGGTGGGCCTGCTGGAAAATGACGCCTGGCTCAAGCATGCGCGCCACGCTAACCATTGCGCGCAATTGTTGAGCAGCCTGGTGGCGGATATTCCCGGTGTGGAATTGATGTTCCCGGTACAGGCCAACGGCGTGTTCCTGCAACTCTCCGAACCCGCGATTGCAGCGCTGACCGCCAAGGGCTGGCGTTTCTACACCTTCATCGGCAAAGGTGGTGCGCGCTTCATGTGTGCGTGGGATACCGAGGAAGAGCGTGTAAGGGAATTGGCTGCCGATATTCGGGAAGTGATGAACGCTTAAAGCAGGGCCCCGGCCAGTCCTTACTGGCCGATTGCCGAGACTGTTTTTTGATATTTCTGACAGCTACGTAGCTCGCATTCATTGTCTAGCCTCTTGTTACCCGCAAGGAAAACGCAGCGATAACTGCCACCTTTCGGGTTTCACCGCCAGCCGAATAATCGGCGGCAAAGGCACATCAATGGAGAGCTTTATCATGGAATATCAAAGCAATAGCAACACACTGCAAAGCGGCGGCAGCACTAGCACCACGGTCATTGACTGGGATGAGTTCAGGAAACACGCCAAGGTCGGGGACACCATTCAGGAGCCATCAAGGACGCTGACCATCTACGACAAAGCCTACGAATTGACAAACTCAGGCCAGCACTTCGTTGTCCATATCTATGCCCAATAACTGTTAACACCTAAGGCTCGCGTCGCAGATTCCCGACCTGCGACGCGACGCTGAATCATGATCGTTCCCGCGCTCCGCGTGGGAATGCCTCCTCGGACGCTCCGCGCCCACCCGAAATCAAGGATGAACACGTGGGCAGAAGCCGCTATGTCATCACCGAACCCGAAAAACCCCACTTCCTCACCTGCACTGTCATGGAATGGCTCCCCCTCTTCACCCGCAACTACCTGGTGGACCATCTTCTGGATTGCTGGCGATATCAACAAAGCAACCACGCTTTAAACTTGTTTGGTTACGTCATCCTGGAAAATCACTTGCACTTTATTGCTCAAGCGCCCGATCTGGGAAAGTGCGTCAGCCAATTCAAATCCTTCACCGCCCGCACCATCATTGACGACCTGCAAAGCAAAGGCGCGGAGCGGGTATTGCAGCGCCTGCGTTTCTGCAAGCGTGCACACAAGACAGATCGTGTTTATCAACTGTGGCAGGAAGGTTCACATGCGGAGTTGGTTTACAGCGAGGCAGTCATGCGCCAGAAGCTTGATTACATCCATCACAACCCCATAAAGCGGGGCTATGTGGACCTGGCTGAACACTGGCGCTACTCCAGCGCGCGCAACTATGCAGGTATGCCAGGCCTGATCGACATCCAACCTTGGCTCTGAAGATCCGCGTGCCCCTTCCCTTACGACGGGACGTGGAGCGTCCTGGGAGGCGTTACCACGCAGAGCGTGGGAACGAGCATGTGCCTGCTGCCGGAAAGATCGTTCCCGCGCTCCGCGTGGGAATGCAGCCCGTGACGCTCCGCGTCACCCCTCAACTGCGACGGGACGCGGAGCGTCCTGGGAGGCGCTACCACTCAGAGCGTGGGAACGAGCATGTGCCTGCTGCCGGAAAGATCGTTCCCGCGCTCCGCGTGGGAATGCAGCCCGTGACGCTC